>JAQGPE010000648.1 GCA_028293225.1 Akkermansiaceae bacterium
ACTGCCGCCCGGATTTCGCCATCCTGATCTACCCGGTCATCTCCATGGGACCGCTGGCCCATACCGGTTCGCGCTTCAACCTGCTCGGAGATAAGCCGACGGCCGAACAGATCGAGAACTACTCCACGGAAAATCAGGTCACCAAAGAAACCCCGCCGACCTTCCTGGTCACGACTTCAGACGATCCTGTCGACTGCCGTAACAGCTTGATCTTCGCCGCCGCCTGCAAGGAGAAGGGAGTTCCGGCCAGCCTCCACCTTTTCGCCGAGGGCGGCCACGGCTACGGCATGCACGGTCCGGGCGATGTCTCCCAGTGGCCTTCGCTGCTGGAGAAATGGCTGATTGAAAAGAAGTAGAATGATCCGCGTCTACCAGCACGGCGACCCCGCGGCCATCGCGGAAATCTTCACTGCCGCCGTTCACCAGATCGCCTGCGAGGCCTACTCCCCGGAGCAGTGCCTCGCATGGTCCGCCAAGGAACCGAACCCGGAACACTGGCGGAAACGCTGCGAACTGAAGCGACCCTTCGTCGACCTCACCGATGATGGCGAGATCACCGGCTTTCTGGAACTTGATCCGGACGGCCACATCGACTGTGCTTATATCAGTCCGAAGTTCGCCCGCCGCGGCATCATGACCCGGCTGGTCGAACATGCCGTCGCGACTGCTTTCGCGATGAGACTCGAACGGGTCTACGTCGAAGCCTCCATCTGTGCCCGGCCGATGTTCGAGAAACTCGGCTTCACCCTGCTCGCGGAAAACGAGGTGAACCTCGGCGGAGTGAAGCTGATGAACTACCGGATGGAAAGGCGGACGCCGTGACTAGGGTGTCAGCCTTGGCCTGTTTCTACTTCAATGGCAGGGAGCTATCTCCCTGGGCCTCTCAGTGGCACCTGCTGTCGCTGCCCTTTTCGGAAAGCCAGACAGACGACTGGGATGAGTTCATCAGCCACCGCCACATCTGGCATCTCCAGTGCCGCCTGGACCACACTGGTGTGGTGGAGAGTGAAGATCCGTTGATTTTCCGCATCTGCGCCTAGGAAGTACTACGTCTGGCGTTGGAGCGGTCCACTGCCATCCTTGAATCCATCCGCCGGGCAACCGGAGAAGTGACGTCGGAAGAAATCCACACCGCCATCGTCACCGGCCTCGGCCAGATGATCGCTGCCGCACATACAGAGCGACGTGCTCTCTGGATCAGCGGGAACGAGGCGGATCGCCAGCTCCTGGTGCGAACCATGGCGAGGCTCCAACCGCACGCTCAATTCTCCAAGGAACACTCCGAGCCCCACGCCATTCAACGCCGGTCGGAGCAGCTCCTGCGTAGCCAGCTTCAGCTCACTGCCCTCCGCCGTCTCGCAGAGCGCCCCGGCCTGCCGAAGTCACTTCGCAAGCTGCTGCTCGAACTCCCCCCGAACGACCCTCATTGACGAATCGACAACCCGGTTGGTCAGTCAATGCGGTCCGGAAGCCTGCCGGTTGCTGTTCATCTGCGATCGCCGCGATCTAAGAATAAATCCCCGCAACCGAACCGTATCGGACCCCTGTGATACCCCACATCCTGCTACTCACCCTCGCCACCGCGGCCCTCTCTTCTGGAGAAGACCCGGCCCTTCCGCCCATGCCGCCCGTGCAGGGGAAATCCGCAGCAGAGGAGGCGAAGACCTTCGAGTTGCCGCCCGGCTACCACCTGCAGCTCGTGCTTTCCGAGCCGGAGATCAAGGAGCCGGTCGTCACTGCCTTCGATGGCGACGGCCGGATGTTCGTGGCCGAAATGCGCACCTACATGCAGGACATCGACGGCAACGGCCAGCGCCAGCCGACCAGCCGCATTTCCATGCACGTCAGCACCCGCGGCGACGGCGTCTACGACAAGCACACGGTCTTCGTCGATAATCTGATGCTCCCGCGCATGATCCTACCGCTCGGAAAAGGCCAGATCGTGGTCAACGAAACCGACTCACTCGATCTCTACCTCTACACCGATACGGACGGCGACGGCGTGGCCGACAAAAAGGAACTTTGGTGGCAGGGCGGCCCGCGCGGCGGCAACCTGGAGCACCAGCCGAGCGGCCTGGTCTGGGCGCTCGATAACGCGATCTACACCACCTACAACGCCTTCCGCCTGCGCTGGACGCCCAAAGGTGTCGTCAAAGAGGAGACCAAGCCCAACGATGGTCAATGGGGTCTGGGCCAGGACAACTATGGCAGCCTCTACTACGTCAATGCCGGCGGCGAAAAAGGCCCGGTCAGCTTCCAGGCTCCGGTCGTTTACGGAATGTTCAATCCCCAGGACCAGTTCGAAAATGGCTTCAAGGAACTCTTCCCCGCGGTCGGAGCACGCGATTTCCAGGGCGGCCCCAGCCATGTCCGCGAGCCGGAAGGCACCCTGTCCAGCTTCACCTCCGGCGCCGGGATCGATGTCTACCGCGGCGACCAACTGCCCCGGGAATTGCTCGGCGACGTCTTCTTCGGCGAACCGGTCGGCCGCCTGGTCCGTAGGGCCAAGGTCGCGGATGACGGCGCGCTGAAAGTACTAAGCAACCCGTATCAGTCGCAGAAATCCGAATTCCTGCGCTCGAAGGATCTCTGCTTCCGCCCGGTGAACATGACCAACGCCCCGGACGGCACGCTCTACATCACCGACATGTACCGCGGCATCATCCAGGAAGCCAGTTGGGTGAACCCCGGCAGCTATCTGCGGAAGATCGTCGAGCAGTATCGCTTCGACCAGGTCACCGGACACGGCCGCATCTGGCGGCTGGTCCACGACTCCACGAAACCGGTCGAGCAGCCGCGCATGTTCTCGGAAACCGCCGCGCAACTGGTCACCCATCTCGCCCACCCGAACGGCTGGTGGCGCGACACCGCCCAGCGCCTGCTGGTCCTGCGCCAGGACCGCTCGGCAGTTCCCGTGCTGGAAGCGATGGTGCGCGACAACCCCCAGCCCCTCGCCCGCATCCACGCGCTCTGGACCCTCCAGGGTCTCAACGCGGCGAGTCCCGTCCTGATCCGTGAGAAGATGACCGACAGCGACCCGCAGGTCCGCTGCGCCGCGATCCGCGTCAGTGAGTCGCTCTACCTCGCCGGAGACGCTTCCTTTCGCGCCGATATCGAGAAGCTGGTGACCGACCCTTCACCCGAGGTTGTCCTTCAGGCCTGCATGACCGCCAAGTATCTCGCCTGGCCCGATCACCTGAAGCTCGTGTCCGAAACGGTCCTGAAATCGAAGGCCAGGGGCATCCGCGAAATCGGCGCCTACCTGACCCTCGCTCCCGGCCAGGAAATTCCCGAGCTCTCGGACAACGAGCGCGCCATCATGAAACGGGGCGAGACCATCTTCGCCACCCTCTGCGCCACCTGCCACGGCGAAACCGCTCGCGGTGTGGAAATCGCCGGCCTGAACGGCGCGATGCTCGCTCCTCCTCTCGCTGGCTCCCACACCATCAACGGCGACGCGAAAGGCGGCATCTATGTTCTGCTCAAGGGACTCCAGGGCGAAATCGCCGGCAAGAAGTACGAGGGTCTGATGATCTCCATGGCATCGAACGACGACCAGTGGGTCTCCGACGTACTCAGCTACGTCAGGAATAGTTTCGGCAACCGCGGCAGCTTCGTCAGCCCGGCCGAGATCGCTCAGGCCCGCAAGGATACCGCAGCCCAAACCGAACCGTGGACCTATGCGCAGCTCCACGCGCTTTTGCCCACGGTCCTGCCAAGCAACAGCCTGAAAGTCACCGCCAACAACAACGGCGGCGAAGCGGGCCGGGCCATCGATGGCAGCCTGGAGTCGCGCTATACCACCGGCAAATTCATGGCGCCGGGCATGTGGTTCCAGATCGGGCTCAAGGAAGCCACGCCAGTCATCGGACTGGTCCTGGACTCCAATAATTCGCCCAGCGACTACCCGCGCGGCTACGAGGTCACCGTCTCCACCGACGGCACGACCTGGAGCCAGCCCATCGCCACCGGCAAGGGCAGCAAGGCCGTCACCGAAATCCGCTTCCCGGAAACCACGGCGAAGTTCATCCGCATCACCCAAACCGGCCGGGCGGACGGCAACTTCTGGTCCATCCACGAGCTTCAGGTGCTCGGAAAGCCGGAGAAGTCGAACTGAGCCCCGGACGACCGACGATTGTGAAAACGAAAAGGGGGACAGCGATGTCCCCCTTTTCCTTAAATGCCAGATAGCTCAGCGTCTGGCCAGCGCCACCAGGATCGCCTTCTGAGCGTGCAGGCGGTTCTCCGCTTCCTGGAAGATCACATCGGCGTGCTGTTCCAGCACTTCTTCCGTGATCTCCTTGCCGCGGTAGGCCGGCAGGCAATGCAGCACGATGTTGTCTTCGTCGGCAAAGGTCAGCAGCTCGGAGTTCACCTGGAAGGGACCGAAGGCCGCCTCCTTTTCACCTTGATCTTCCTGACCCATCGATAGCCACACATCGGTATTGATCACATGGGCGCCCGATGCCGCCACCGAAGGATCGGTCGTCACGGTCACGTTCGGGGCATCCAATTTCGCCAGGAACTCCGCTGGCGGCTGGTAGTCCGCCGGGGACGCCACCGCCAGTTCGAAGCCGAGCCGCTTGGCTGCCCACATCCACGAGATGGTCATGTTCGAGAAGCCATCGCCAATGAACGCGACTTTCTTGCCCTCCCAGGTTCCCAGCGCCTCGCGGATGGTCAGCAGGTCGGCCAGGATCTGGCACGGGTGCTCGTCATCGGTCAGGGCGTTGATCGTGGGAATGCCGGAGTAGGCGGCAAAGTCGGCCACGTCCTGCTGCGCGAAGGTGCGGATG
>JAQGPE010000673.1 GCA_028293225.1 Akkermansiaceae bacterium
ACCACCGAGCGCGATCACCACGGTGATGGCGTTTTCGAAAGCCTTGCGGGTCATGATGTCGCGCGGCTTGATGTCCTTGGCGATCATGTTCAGCACAGCGGCGCCGGCGTCGAAGCAGTCGCGCATCTTGTCGTCGGACACGGCGGCCTGGGCGGAGGAGTTCGGCAGCGACATGCCCAGCGCCTCGATGGCGGAGGCCATGGTGTTGGCCGTATACATCCCGCCGCAGGAGCCTTCGCCGGGGATGGCGCAGGACTCGATGGTCAGCAGCTCCTCGTCGCTGATTTCGCCGGCGGCGTGCTTGCCCACCGCTTCGAAGACCGACACCACGTCGAGCTCCTTTTTCTCGCCCTTGATGGTGGCGCAGCCGGGCAGGATGGTGCCGCCGTAGACGAAGACCGACGGCCGGTTCATGCGGGCCATGGCCATCACGCAGGCGGGCATGTTCTTGTCACAGCCGCCGATCGCGACGAAGCCGTCCATGCCTTCGCAGCCGACCACCGTCTCGATCGAGTCGGCGATGACCTCGCGGGAGACCAGGGAGTACTTCATCCCCTCCGTGCCCATGGAGATGCCGTCGGAAATGGTGATCGTATTGAAGATGACCGCCTTGCCCCCGGCGGCGTCAGCGCCCTTGGCAGACTCGCGGGCGAGCCGGTCGATGTGAATGTTGCACGGCGTGACCTGCGACCAGGTGGAAGCGATGCCGATTTGGGGTTTCTTGAAATCGTCCTGCTTGAACCCGACCGCGTAGAGCATGGCCCGGGAGGCCGCGCGGTTGGGACCATCGAGCATGGGCGACGAAAAAGGGCGACTGGAGTCGGACATGGGGCGGGGACCATAGGAACCCATCCCCCTGCCGCCAAGAGCGGAGAGTGACCGTATGGCGGCCGGGCGTTTTCCCCCCAAGACGGCGGCGGTCTTTAAGCTCTCCAAAAGAAATGAAGAAAAATCATTGGGAAACTAAACCATGCGCAAAAATCCCTTGCGGTGGGGGCATATGCCATCATATGTAAATACTGCGTTTAGTGCATGCGTTGATCCTCCGCCTGCCGCACCTTTCCTGTCGGACGGGCTGGCTTTGGTCTTCGGACCGGGCCGGCAAACCCAACTTGCGAGACCGGAAAGGCGGACGGCGGAGGAAATCGCTTGTGTCATGGTGACGCGATTGGACGCCACCCGCCCTTGTCAGGGTCGGCCATGGCCCGTATGTCCCCCGGGCCATGCCAACTTACCGCGTGCTTGTTTCGGATCCGATCTCGGAGAAGGGCGTCGAAGCCCTTGCTGCCGCGCCGGAAATCTCCGTGGACGTCAAAACCGGCCTGAAGCCGGAGGAACTCCTGGAAATCATCGGGGAATATCACGGTCTGGTGGTGCGTTCTCAGACCAAAGTCACCGCCGAGGTCTTCGCCGCTGCGAAGAACCTGAAGGCGATTGGTCGCGCCGGCGTCGGCGTGGACAACATCGACCGCAAGTCGGCCACCGACCACGGCGTGGTGGTCATGAACACCCCGGCGGGAAATACCATTTCCACCGCGGAGCACGCTTTCACCCTGATGCTGTCGCTGGCGCGGAACATCCCGCAGGCGCACGCCTCCATGATCGCCGGCCAGTGGGACCGCAAGAGCTTCGAAGGCGTGGAAATCTACGGCAAGCGCCTGGCGATCCTCGGCATGGGCCGCATCGGCACGGAGTTCGCCAAGCGCGCCCAGGCTTTCGGCATGCGCGTGGTGGCCTACGATCCCTTCCTGACCGAAGCCCGTGCCCAGGCTCTGAAAGTGGACCTGGCCCCGGACGCCGCCTCCGCCCTGCGCGGTGCGGACGTGGTGACGCTGCACATCCCCCTCACGGAGGAAACCAAGCACATCCTCAACCACGAGCGCCTGTCGGTCATGAACCGCGGCGCCCTGGTCATCAACTGCGCCCGCGGCGGCCTGGTCGATGAAGCCGCCGCGAAGGAACTGGTCGACAGCGGCCACCTCGCCGGCATCGCCCTGGACGTCTACGAAGTCGAGCCGCCAGCGGCCGATTTCCCGCTGTTTTCGAACAAGAAGGTCGTTTTCACCCCGCACCTCGGCGCTTCCACGGCGGAAGCCCAGGAAAACGTCGGGATCGAAGTCGCCCACCAGGTGAAGGATTTCCTCGTTTCGGGCGAGATCCGCAACGCGGTCAACATGCCGAACCTGGACGCGAAGACGCTGTCCGAAATCGGCCGCTACCTGGATCTGGCGACCTCGCTCGGCAAGCTGCTGGCGAAGATCGGGCCGCTCCAGGCCGACGCCGTGCGCGTTTCATATCTCGGCCACGTTTCCGAGCTGGATACCGAGTTGGTGACCCGCACCGTCCTGACCGGCTACCTCGCCGGCGGCCGCCACGAAGCCCAGGTCAACCTGGTGAACGCCCCGGCGATCGCCAAGTCCCTCGGCCTGCGCATCACGGAGTCGACCGTCGCGCTGAAGACCAACACCACCGAGCTGATCGAAGTCTCCGCCATCAAGGGTGACGAGACGGTGACGGTGGCCGGCACCTTCTTCGGGCCGAACGCCCGCATCGTCCACATCGCCGGGCACAACGTGGAGACCAATACCAAGGGCCGCTTCCTGATCGTGGAAAACGACGACCGCCCCGGCATCGTCGGCGTCATCGGCACGGACCTGGGCAAGGCCGGCGTGAACATCGCCAACATGTCCCTGAGCCGCACCGAGGACCGCACCCGCGCCGTCACCGTCATCGAGGTGGACTCGGATCCGTCGGCCGAACTGCTGGCCCAACTCCGTGGCACGGCGGGCATCCTCCGCGTTCTGACCCTCGAACTTTGAAATCCCGGCGAACGCGAAAGTGCGATTCCTTTGCCGCACTTTCCCGTTGCCAAGTCCCGTTAGCCCTCGTTAGCTTCCCCTCAACGCATGAAAAAACTCGCCGTTCTTACCCTCGCCGTTCTGGCACTCGGAGGCGTTGCTTCCGCCGACATCCAGGCCCCTCCGGGGTCCCAGTACACCTCGACGCGCAAGCTCGGCCGCGCTCTTGGTAACATCGTCTACGGCTTTATCGAAATTCCTGAGCAGATCGTCCGCAAGACCGACACCGACGGCCGCAAGGCTGGCTGGTCGTATGGTGCGGTCGACGGCACCAGCCGCACGCTGAAGCGCCTGACCTACGGCTTCTACGAGCTCTTCACCTTCACCTGCCCAACCTATCGTGGCACCTTCAAGCCACCTTATGAGCGTTGCGGCGAAGACAATCGCATCCAGATGAACCCGCACGACGGCCTCTCCGAGTTCCCGCCGCAGCTGGGCTCCGAAAGCCAGTTCTACCACACCCGCACCCAGAGCTACTAAGCTCCGGCTGGTTGTTTTTCATCATCCCGGCAGTGGACGATTCGTCGTCCCTGCCGGGATTTTTGTGTCTGGATCCCAGAGCGCCGCAGGTGCGAAAGATGGCAGCCAAGGGTGAAACCCCTGGGTCAAGTCACCCGGCGCAGCCGCACGACGGGCGCGTCCATTCGTGGCTTCTCCTTGAGGGTTCGACGCGCTCGCTCTTGTCGATGGATCGCTTTTCCCTGGCATCAGAGAGGTCGCACGAGTTGAAAAGGCTCTTCACCTCTCAGTAAATCACCCCGACAAACGACGCGATCACCACATTCAGCAGCCCCGCGAAGACCATGATCAGCCCGGCCACCGCGCCTTCTTCCTGGCCGATTTCGTGAGCCTTGGCCACTCCCGCGCCATGCGCTCCCATGCCGAGCAGCGCTCCGCGGGCGAAGGATGATCTCAGTGGCAGTCGCGCCAGCAGCAGATCGCCGACCGCCGCGCCGAACAGCCCGGTCACCGCCGTAAATGAGGCCGTCAGTTCCGGCAGGCCGCCGATTTTCGCCGAGGCGGCCATGGCAAACGGCGTGGAAACCGAGCGCGGCAGCAGGCTGGCGCGGACATTGGACGGGAGATCCAGCGCGGCGGCGAGGGCCCACGAACTGCCGAAAGCGATCGCGCTGCCCACCACCACGCCGACCACCAGCAGCGGCCAGTGCTTGCGGATCAGCGCGCGCTGCTCATGGATCGGCAGGGCGAAGGCCACGGTCGCCGGCCCCAGCAGGGTGATCATCCAGCCGGTCCCGCGCAGGTAGTCCTGATAGGTGGTGTGGAAAGCGAGGATCAGCGCTCCACAGGCGATCCAGGTCACCAGCATGGGGGACGACCACCATTTCCCCAGCGCCCGGTGCAGGCGGCGGGAGGCGAAGTAGAGCGCGATGGTGACCGCGCTCCACAGCATCGGGATGAGGGACTCAGCGCTCATCATCATCGCGCCGGGAGGTCCAGCGAAAGCCGAGTTCCACCACCAGAGCCGTGCCGCCCATGACCAGCGGCACTCCCACGACGATCGCCAGCAGCAGCTTCAACCCCATCCAGCCGAGCAGCTCGGGGTGATTGATCAGGGCCAGCATCGGCGGCACGAAAAACAGCAGCAGGTGGTCGAGCAGATGCTTGGCCCCGCCGCGGATCCAGCGCACCGGTATCAGACCGGTGCCCAGGAGCCCCCACAGCAGGAACAGGCCGGCCACCCCGCCGGGGATCGGCACATGGCCCGCTTTCACCGCAACATCGGCGATCCACCAGATCCCGAACAGGATCGGAATCTGCAAAAGGCCGAGCAGAAAACGGCGCTTGCCGGGGGTAAGCCCCAGGCGGCGGCTTGCGGGTTCGGCGGCTTCGGCGACGGCTTCCATGCGGGTCGCGAGTATAGAAGGGCAGGGAATGTTTCCTTAAACGAATTGATCGAATGAAAAGCATTCGATATGGGAATGGGGGTGGAATTGCGGAATCTCAAAGTGCTGCTGTCCGTGGCCAAACGCGGCGGCTTCTCGGCCGCGGCTCAGGATCTCGCCGTGACCCAGTCGACGGTCAGCAAGTCGATCCGGCAGCTGGAGGACGAGTGCGGAGTGGAGCTGGTCGAGCGCCTGCCGCGCGGAATCAAGCTGACCGCCGCCGGGGAAATCGTGGTTCGCCGCGCCGCCAATCTGGTGGCGGAGGAGGAGCACCTGCTTTCGGAACTGGCGGAGTTGAAAGGGCTCCTGCGCGGCCGCCTGCGGGTCGGCATCCCGCCTTTCGGCAGCAGTGTGATCTTTGCTCCGCTGGTGGGCGAATTCCACCGCCGCTATCCGGGAATTCAGCTGGAGTTGAACGAGAGCGGCGCGAAGGAACTGGAGGAGGAACTCCGGCGCGGCGGGATCGAGATGGCGGCTTCGCTGATTCCGCCGCCCGATGACTTCGAGTGGAAGGAACTGATGGAGGAGCCGCTGATGGCGCTGATGCCGGAGAATCATCCACTCGCGAACCGCAGTTCGGTGAAGCTGGAGGAACTGGCGCCGTACCCGTTTATTCTGTTCGAGACCGGTTTCGCACTGAATGTCCTGATCACCTCGGCCTTCCGGAAACGGCGGCTGGAGTTGCAGGAGGCGGCCCGCAGCGCCCACTCCGACTTCATCGTGGCACTGGTCGCCGCCGGGCTGGGCGTTGCCATCCTGCCGCGGCTGGTGATCGAATCCCAGGCGACCGCGGGAGTGCAGAGCGTGCTGATCGATGAACCGGACCTCACCTGGCACATCGCGGTGATCTGGCGGAAGGACGCGGCGCTGTCCCCCGCGGCGCTGAAGTGGCTGGATCTGGTCCACGAGAGGCTGGGGGCAACGCCTCCACGGCGTCAGTCCGCACCGCTCGGATGAGGGTGCGGAGTGTGGGTTTCCTCACGCAATTCCCCTTTGCTCCCACGGCGGCGGAGTGCAGATTGGCCCCGTCATGCCGGAATACGAATACGCCCACGAAGCTCCCTACACGCAACTGGTCCGCTGGTGGGAGGGTCTGGATCCGATCCCAGCCAATTTCGGGGACAATGGCCTGGACTGGGTCGCGGCCGAGCTGGTCGAGCACGGCGAAGAAGGAATCACCCTGCTGAAGAAAGCCTTCGCTCCCGGCGCGCCGGCGGAGCGCCGCAGCGCCGCGATCGACGCGCTGGCCAGTCCGCAGGTGGATGACGAGGAAGTCGATGCCGCGATGCTGGAAGACTTCACCGCCGATCCGGAGCGCCGCCTGACCATGCTGTGGAACTTCATTCACATGGGTTCCTTTCCGGTGGATCGCGAGACGCTGGAATCCCTCACCCAAACCCCCGACGAGCGCCTGCGCGCCGCGAAAATGGTCTATCTCAGCCGCCTGCTGCCGGAGGAGTCCGGCGACCTGTTGGCCGCCGCCCTGGCCGACCCGAGCGTGACCATGAAAGAGGCCGCCTGCGACGAAATCGGCGAGTGGGGCCTGGTTGAGTTCCGGCCTCAGATCGAAGCGATGCTGGAGGATGAGAATCCGGACATCGTCGCCGCGGCAGAGGGCTGCCTGGACATGCTGGATCTCGACGAAGTGGAGTAGACCCTAAAGCTCCGCCGAACGCCTGTCGAAAGTGGCTGATGCGTCCCGCTTCAGCTCGGACAGCTCCCGGCCGCAGGCCGCACTTTCCATTCATGGAGTGCGGCCGTTGTGAAATGCGGCGCTTTCTGAACTCAACAGCAGCCTTTGGCTGTGAACTGTTAGAGCAGCCATGGGACGTGTCAGCCACTTGGCCGGCATCAAGGTCAATAGCAAGGGCCGGCTTCAGCTTTCGCCGTTCAGCAACTTGCGATAGTCTGTTAGAGCCTGTTCATAAACCGCTGCCAGGGATGGGTCCGGCTCCAGCCTCGACCCTGCCGCGGGCTTGCAGAACCGCTCCTCCAACTCCGGCAAAGCGTGGCCGGTGGCATGGGCGGCTCTCAAAGCCGCCCCCAGCGCCGCTCCATTGGCCACGGCGAAACGCTCGACCGGCGTCTGGAAAATATCCGCGACCAACTGCGCGATCCCCTCGTTCTTCGAAGCTCCGCCGGTCAGCCGGATCAATGCGGCCTTCTCTCCGATCCACTGGCTGTGCAGGCGCATGTTCAGGAACTGTCCCTCCAGCAGCGCGCGAATCTGGGCAGGCGGGTTTTCGCCACGTTGGAAGGCGGCATCACCCTGGCGGACCGGGCCGGTGAAGTCGCGGCGCGGGGTGATTTCCGGGCCGTAGAAAGGCAGCATGCGGTTGCCGTCGTCACCGGCGGAGGTGAGCGCCAGGCCGGCACGGTCGAAGGCCGCCCAGTCGGCGCCGAGTTCGTCGCGCAGCGCCTCGCGAGCCAGCGAGCCATTGCGGAAGCAGATCAGCGACATGAAGCCGCCGGCCGGATTGCCGAAGACATGACCGAAACCCTGCGGGTCGGTGACCGCCTTTTCCATCGCGGCGAAGAAGGTGTCGGAGGTCCCCAGCGAAATCACGATGGTGCCCGGGCTGGCCGCACCCATGCCGATCAGCGAGGAGGGGTTGTCGCCGGTCGACGGGACGATCCGGCAGCTACTGGAAAAGCCGTATTTCGTGGCGAAATAGGGCGAGATGGTTCCTGCGATGGAGGCCGGCTCCACAGGGGCGGGGAGTTTCTCCCGCAGGCCCGGGGCGGTCGCTTGCAGCAAGGCGTCATCCCAATCCAGCGTATGCAGGTTGAGCAGGTTCATTCCGGCGCCATCGCCGTAGTCGATGCCGATGCTCTCCCCCGCGAGCATGGAGGCGGCGAAGGAGCTGACCAGGTGGATGCGGGCGGTCTTCGCGTACGCTTCCGGCTCGGTTTTGAAAAAGCGCCGGATCTGCGGGCCGGTGAAGCGTTCGACCGCGACGGAGCCCGACAGGCGGCAGACCTCCGCCGGACCACCCAGCGCGGCGGCGATTTCCTGACACTCGACGCCGGTGGAGGTATCCATCCAGATCGGCGCGGTGGCGCGGCTCAGCGCCGGAGCGAGTTGCCCGGAAAGGGCTTGAGCGGGATCGAGGCGACCAAGCCGCTCCTCAAACGTTGCGTCGAAATACAGCGAACCGTGCTGCTGCCCGGAGCAGGCGATCGCTTTCACCTGCGAAAGATCGGCGACCGCGGCCAGGCGGCCCAGCAGCAGGTCCAGCGCATCCATCCACATCCGCGGATCGGCATGGACGACTCCACCCGTGCCGCCGGGCAGGAAACCACTAGGTGAACCGTAGGCGGGCAGATCCGCGCCGAAGTTGACCGAGACCTCGGCCTGGATGGTTCCGGCGGCGGGCTCGATGAGCAGCGCGGAGAGGGACTGGGTGGAGAGATCGAGGCCGAGTAACATGGCCGTTTTCAATCAAATTCAGGGGTCCTCAAGCGAGCCGGAACGACGGCATTTTCAAAGGCCGAGTTCCTCGCGCAACGCTTCGAAGAGCGGATCGGTGGACGGTGAGGCGCACGCGGAAGCAGCGGATTTGCGGGCCGGCGGCCGGCTGGGTTTGGGCGGGGGAACGCGTTTGTTTTTAAGTGCCATCCGCCGGGTTTTTCGCGTGCTCATCGCGCGTCGTAGCTGGTGTCGGCAGCCTTGACCGGTCCGGACAGTTCCTTGTCGAGCGAGCTGAACCAGTGCTGGAGGAAAAAGCGTTTTTCGTCGGTAAGGAAGCGGTCCGAACGACCGAGAATCGGCCGCAGAGAGGTGGTCATCTGCAGCGTCACCAGCAGGAAGATCACACCCCACAGGTGGATCGGCCCATTGCTGGTCGCTCCCGTCGCCCGGGCGGCGTGGAAGAGAAAACGACTGCCGAAATAGAGCGCCACGAACCAGGGCGCGAGCGCGAGCATGCCCATGAAGCCGAAGCTGTCGGTGGCTTGGGTGAAGATCCAGATCGCCGGGGCGAAGCCGAGGAGCAGCAGGCCGCCCAGCGCCAGCATGGCCGCCATGGTCGAGGCCAGGTGACCGGCGGTGATGCGCGAGCCCGCCAGCGAAAAGAAGATGTAGAGGCTGGGAAAGCAGATGGTCGCGGAGATCAGCAGGCCTGCCGCGATCTTTGCCGGGGCGGCCCAAAGCTGCATGCCCATCGCAAAGCTGCCGAGGACGATGCCGTAGGCGACGATCGAGAAGAGCAGGATGGCGACCAGGGGGCCGGTGGCGCCGTGCCCCGGCTCGGCCAGGCGATCGACCAGGGCTTTCGGCGAACGCAGCAACGCGTCGAAGATTTTCTTGGCATCGAGCGGCCCGGTCAGGGGCGATGGCTCGGCAGCGGTGGGTGGCTGCTCCGATTCCGGCGGAAGCGGTTCGGGAGTCAGGGATGGGGAAAAGGGCGGGCGGGACGGTGGTGGAGGCGGGGTGTCGTTCATGAGGATGGTTGTTTTCGGTTGAGGCGCCGGAGCAGGCGGTAGGCGAGAAAGGAGACGCAGATCACGAAGAGGATCAGGCAGGTATCGACCAACACGCCGCCGAACCCGGTGAGGCGATGAAAGGCTTTCAGGACGTCCTCATAAAAGCTGCCCTGCATCGGGTGCGGGCGCAGGAAGGTGACCTCCAGTCGTGGCTGTCCGAAAAAGGGCCGGAAGATCCAGGAGAACTGCGCGCCCAGGAAGCCATTGCCCGCCAGCCACGAGATCAGCGTGGCACGGGCAATCAAGGGCGTCGGACAGGTCGCCTTCAGAATGCGGTGCAGCGACAGGGTGCCGGCGATCCCGGCGATGGCGATCAGCACGATGTGGAAAAGCTGGTGAACCGAGTGAGCGGTGATGGCTTCGGGCGAGCTGGAATCGGGAAACTGCAAGGCCATCAGGAAGGTGATGGGAGCCAGCGAGCCGAGGATCAGCGAGGCGGTGGCGAAGCAGCTGAGGAGCGCGAGCCAGGACTGGCGGAAGCCGAGCCCGCCTAACAGGAGCCCGAACATCCCGTTCAGGCTGGCATTGCAAATCAGCGTGCAGGCGATCAGCAGCGGCATCTTGACCGCCACATAGAGGCCCATTTCCGCCGACCGCCAGTAGCCGACGGAAAAGCCGTAGAGGGCGAGGCTGAGCAAGGTGATCGCCGCCGTTGCGCCGATAAGCCTCGGCGAGGGGTCATTGAGCAACTCCGGGGTTGGCTGCAACAGGCGGCGGATCACAGGAGCGAGTAAAACCCCGCAAAGTGAACGCGTGATGACGCCTGCGTGAAAAGTCCGTTGGGTTTTTGTTAGGCCGCCTTGTCTGGGAATCCCTGCCCACCGCTTCCAGAGAAGATTTCAATTCTCTGAATCGTCTGCTTCTTCAGACGGGATCTTAGGAAACCGCGCTGCCCGCGATCGGCAGCCGCAGCGTGGCGAGCGTGCCGCCGCCTTCACGATTCTCCAGGTGCACGGAGCCGCCGTGCAGCTCCGCCGCTTCCCTCACCAGGGTGAGGCCCAGCCCGGTGCCCTTGCGGCCGGAGGTGGCGTGGTGCCTGAGGGAGAAGAAGCGCTCGTAGATTTTTTCCCGCGCATAGTCGGGGATCCCCGGGCCGCGGTCGGCGATCTCGATGGCGACCGTGCCGCCTTCGGGCCGGACGTGGATCTCGACCGTGGAGCCGTTCGGAGAGAAATCGATCGCGTTCTCCAGCAGATTGGTGACGGCGGATCGCAGGATGAAGGCGTCGCCACGCACAGAGATGCTTTCACCGGGAACGTCCGTGCTCAGCAGGATCGAGGCAAACTCCGCCGGCGGCCGGGCCTGGTCGATCGCCCGGTCGACCACGCCTGCGACCTTGATCGGTTCGCCATTTTCGAGGCTGCTCCTGCCCTCCAGCGCGGAAAGCTCCAGCAGGCGGTTCAGCAGGCGGTCGGCGCGGGCGGCCTCGGCGCGGATGTTGCCCAGAAACTTGTCGCGGTCGCCGGCGGGCATGTCCTCCATGAGGAGTTCGGCCGCGCCGCGGATCGCGGCCAGCGGACTTTTCATTTCATGGGTCAGGGTCTGCACGTAGCGCTCGGCATAGCGGCGGCCTTCCAGGGCCTCGCGCATCGACTCCAGCGCATGGGCCAGGGTGTTGACCTCTTTGCCGGCCCCCAGAGACGGCATGGTGGGGCGCTTGCCCTGCTCGATGTCGCGCGCGTATTCGGTCAGCAGGCCGATCGGACGGTACTGCCAGATGAAGACCGCCAGGATCAGGAACAGAATCCCCGCGCCGACCAGGCTGGTGCCCCACCAGATGGTGTGGCGGCGCTCGATCACGATCGGCAGCACATCCGCTTGCGGCTTGTAGACGGTCACCACCCCCCAGGGGTTTTCCTGCGGTCCAAGCAGCGCGCCGATGTACATGACGGAGGAATTGTCGTCCTCTTTGTTGGAGCGGGTACTGCGCGCGCCGTACTCGCCTTTGAGGGTGAGCTTCACATCGCGGCGTTCGAGCAGGTTCATGCCCTCGAACTGGCCGCCGGAGTCAAAGATCACGTTGCCCTTGGCATCGGTCACATAGGCGTTGAGGGCCATGTGGGTCTTGTGGTGGCCGTGGATCATCGCCTCGAACTTCCTCTTGTGCGCCTCCGTGAAAGCGGAGCGGAAGCGGTCGCTGTCCATCGTGTCATGGCTCATGTCGGCCTCGATGAAGGCGGCCATGAGTTGGGCGGTGTCCACCAGCGTCTCCTCCGTGAGCTGGAAGGTCTGATCCTCCACCAGGGACAGCTGCTGCCTGAGCAGGTGATAGAACCCGGCACCGATGATCAGGGCGATGATCAGCAAGGTGACACGGGTGAGACGCATGAGAGGGGGAAAGGGCAGGTGCTGGAGCCGGGCTCAGGGCGCGTAGAGATAGCCCAGGCCGCGGCGCGTCTGGATGAAGTCCTCAGCCCCTGCCTGAGCGGCTTTCAATTTCGCGCGGATGGTCTTGATGTGGGCGTCGATGGTGCGGTCGGTCACGGCGCCGGGATCGGCCCAGGCGTGGTCCAACAGTTGGTCGCGGGTCAGCACGCGGTTGGGATTCTTCAGGAACACGAGCATCAACTTGTACTCATGCGCGGTCAGGTCCAGGGCGGTGCCGTGGCAGTGGATGCGCATCGCGGCGGTGTCGTGGTGGAAGGTGGTGTCGGAGGGAACCGCGGTCGCCGCCGGAGTGGCCGCCACCGGTTTTGCCGGGGTCACGTAGGGCGCCGCGCGGCGCAGGATCGCGCGGATGCGGGCGACGATTTCCCGCGGGCTGAAAGGCTTCGTCACGTAGTCATCGCCGCCGAGTTCCAGGCCCAGGATGCGATCGACTACACCATCGCGGGCGGTCAGGAACAGCACCGGCACCGGCGAGATTTCCCGCAGCTTGCGGCACACATCCAGGCCCGTCATGTCCGGCAGCCCGATGTCGAGAATCACGATGTCGTAAGCCTTTTCGCCGAAAGCCGTCAGCGCGGCGCCGCCCGTCAGCGCGTGGTCCACCTCGAAGCGCTCGGTCTTCAGGGCATAAACGAGCGTGTCCGCGATGGCGGGTTCATCTTCGACGAGGAGAACGTGCATGGAGGACATTGGAGATGAGGTGAGGGAGAGCCGGTGTCGGATGTGTGAAAATCGCGTGAATTCCTAGGCATCAGCGCCCTTTCTGGCAATCCCTGTGCGGATTGCCGTGCTGCATGCGCTTTACCGGCAGCGGCGGAGCGGGCGAAGAGCCGCCGGATCACGCAGGATCCGCAGCTCTGAAACGGGGCAAATGTGTAAACGATGTCTCCGAACAGGTGTAAAGGATGTCTCTGGTCTTTACAATGTCCCCCTCCGTTGCCGCCATCGCTCAGCGAATTTTTCGTGGTACGGAGTCTCAGGTGAAATTCCACGCGTCCATGTCGAACACCACGGTCACCTCCTCCGGCAGCGTGGTCTTGGCCAAAACCTGCTGGACGTGGCGGGTCAGAATCCGCGCTTTCGGGCAGCGCAGCATGACCTGAAAGCGGAACTGTCCGTGGGCCCGTACCAGCGGACTGGGCATCGGCTCACCCAGGGTGATTTCCGGCGGGCAGTCCTCGGTCAGGCGCTTGAACAAGGTCTCAAGAGTGAACTCCGCCAGCCGCTCATGAGTGGAGCGACTGGTCAGCATCGCGCAGTGGGAAAACGGCGGGTACTCGAACTGACGGCGGAACTCCAGTTCCTGCTCGGCGAAGCCATTGAAGTCGTGATGCCGCGCGTACTGGATGGAGGGTGAGTGCGGCGTGAAGGTCTGCACCATCACCTCGCCCTCCAGCTCGCCGCGGCCTGCCCGGCCGGCCACCTGGGTCAGCAGCTGGAAAG
>JAQGPE010000685.1 GCA_028293225.1 Akkermansiaceae bacterium
TTTTCCAGCGAGCGCTTCACCCGCATCCGCAGCGCGTCCTCCGTCAGCCCCAGCGGTCCGGCGATCTCCGCCAGCGACTGCCCCTCGAAATAACAGCAGAGCACCGCATGACGCTCCTCCGGCGGCAGCTTTTCCAGGACGTCATCGAGGACCGGCGCGATCCGTTCCCAAGGGATGGAGGGTTCATTCATGGCGAGTTCTGCGGCGGCGATTTCCTCCCTGCGGCGGCGGCGGGTTTCCGCACGCACCACATCGATGGCTGTGGAGCGCGTGGTGCGGTGAAGCCAGACCACCAGCGACAGCTCCGGCTTCAGTGGCGATGAAAGGCCGGCCAGCTTTGCGAACACCATCTGGGAGACCTCCTCCGCCAGCGACGGCCGGCTCGTGATCCGCACCGCCGCCGCGTGCACCAGCCCCAGATGCCGCCGCACCAGCTCCGCGAAAGGCGGCTGGTCCCCCGTGCTCAGGAAGCGCTTCAGGAGTTCGTGATCGGAAACATTCATCGGATATTCATGGGAGATTCGGCACCCATCCGGAAACCGAACAGGAATTCGAAACTTTTCTTCCGACACAAGCGAGCGATCCCAGCGGTCGTGATCGGCTTCCGTGGAACCTTGCCCCAGAGGCAACAACCGCCGTCGGCAAATCCTGAAACAACCGCCATCTCAGCAGAGTCTTTCAGATCGCGCTTTCCGCCATTGAAGCGCTTTACGGAGACCGGATTTTATTCATCAACCGGGACACCGCCAGAATCTGGGGAGAAATCGCCGCCCAGTGCCAACGCAAGCCACTATCGGCCTTACCCGTGGGTGTGACGCCTGCAAGGCGGTGTCCAAGTTTGGTTTCACGAGGATGTTGATCTTGACCAGGATCTCGAGCGTGCGGGTGCGGAAGACAGCCCTTGCGGGAAATCGAGCACCTCGCCAGGTAGTTCAGCGAGGGATGCAGGCGCTGGGCGCTGTAGTAGCTATCGATGTAGCTGAAGATCTCGATCCGCGCGTCTGCTCTGGCCCTATGCTACTGGTGTCCCAAAAATTGAATCCGCACGCTGGCGGTTCTCCATTCAGGAGATCAGCAGCAATACGCTCTTTATGCGAAGATCGGCGCCGCGATGGCGGATCAAGGGTTCACGGGAGGAAGAACTGGAGACGCCTGAGCGGCCCCACCGGAATCCCCCCTGCCGCGACCCTGGCTGCAATCACCCGAAAAGGCCGCGATACTCCGAAAAGACCACGACCTTCCCGAGATCCCATCAAGGCGCCGTCCCGATTTCCAGGCGCATGAATCCATGGGTGCGATCCATCGGGATGTGAAAGCGATGCAGCGGCGCAACGCCCTCGTCCGGCAACGCCTGCCACGGCCCGGCAGGACCCGTCGCGGTTGACGCACCGTAAAGAATCCCCGTCACCGTCTCCGGAGCGGTGAACTCGATCACCAATTCCCCGTCGCGGGCCTGCACGACCGGGAGAGAACCCAAGTCGGATTTCTTCGGATCGAGATTGAAGGCGTATTCCATCAGGTTCGTCACGCCATCGTGATCTGGATCCGCCAGATCCGCGGCGTCGCCGGCATTCTCCGCGGTGCTGAAGTGAGCGAGCCGCCAATCCGCAAGAGTCACCGGCACCGGGCTGCTCTTGATCTGGAGCGCCGACGGTGCCGAAGACTCCGGCAGAGCGACCGTCGCGAGCACATGCTGGGAGCTGGCGAAACTGGAAGTGACTCCGGAGAAACGGGCGCCCACGCCAAGTGAACCCGGCAAAACCGCCACCGGCAGATTGCTGTCCCCACCACCGCCCTGGCCGAGTTCGCCCTCAGCATTCGCGCCCCAGGCCGCGAGCGTGCCGTCGGCGCAGAGAGCCAGCGTGTAGTCCTTTCCGGCGGCCGCGGAGACCACCGTCTTGCCCGCCAGGGCTCCGGCGCTCACGGTGACCGGAACCAGCCGGTCTCCATTCATTCCGTCGCCGAGCTGGCCACGGTCGTTAATACCCCAGGCCGCCAGGGTCCCGTCATTCAGCAGAACCACCGTATGCGCATATCCTGCCGCGATGCCGGTCACCTTCCGGTCGGTCAGCGGGCCAGCCACCGTCACGAGGACGGGGCTCAAGCGCGTGGTCGTGGTGCCGTCACCAAGCTGGCCGTGGTCATTGAAACCCCAGGCCAGCAGGCTGCCGTCCTGCAGGAGAGCAAAGCTTTGGTTGCCACCCGCCGCGATTGAAGCCACCGGCGAAGTCGCCCCGGAAAGGTCCACAGCCACCGGCACCGGTCGATTCGTGGTGGTGCCGTCTCCCAGGGCTCCGGCGCCATTGAGACCCCAGGTCACCAGCGTCCCGTCCGAGCAAAGAGCGAGGCTATGATATTGCCCGGCAGCGATCTCCACCACCGTCTTCCCCGCGAGCGCACCGCTGACATCCACCGCCACCGGAACACCACTCGTCGTTGTCGTGCCGTTGCCAAGCTGGCCGAAATTATTATAGCCCCACGCCACCACCGTGCCGTCCGAGCCCAGCGCCAGGCTGTGGAAGCCGCCCGCCGCGATCGCCACCACCCGCTTGCCCGCCAGCACGCCGCTGGCATCCACGGCCGCTGGCGCCGCGTGCGATACCCCGTCGCCCGTTCCCAGCGCGCCAAAAAGATTCGAGCCCCACGTCGACACCACGCCGTCGGAGTCCAGCGCGAGCGAATGCAAATACCCCGCCGAGGTCGCGAAAAGTGTCACTCCCCGGTCCTTCCCCACTCCGGCAATCTTCGTGGGGGAAAGCCACGGCTCGCGTCCGGTGGCCGCACCGAGCTGGCCCTGGTCGTTGGCGCCCCAGCCCGCCGCGATCGTGTCCGCCCATTGCAACACCAGGTCATTACCACTCCCGCCGTAGTAGTTCACCACGAAACGGTAGTT
>JAQGPE010000687.1 GCA_028293225.1 Akkermansiaceae bacterium
TCGGCCAGCGCGAGGACGGCGTCGACCTCATTGGCGCGGAGTCTGCCGGTCTGATCGGGCGGGACGTTGAGAAGCAGGACATTGTCCTGGGAAGTGCACCAGTAGAACAGCTCTTCCAGCTCATCCGTGCCGCGGGCCGGAGTCACGGCCTGCTTCTGGAACCAGTTCCAGCGGTCCGAGAGGACGAGGGTGTGTTCAAAGGGCAGGTAGTGAAGCTTTTGATCCGGTCCGGTGAAGAGCTTTGGATCGCCACGGCGGGCGAGCGAGGGGTCCTTGGTGCGGAAATCGGCCGGCCAGTAGCGAAACGGATCGCCCTCCTGCGCCTCGGAGGCGAGTGGCGCATAGTTCGGATTCGCGGCGCTGGAAATCGTCAGGTTGGAAGTCACCAGGCAGTTCGGCTGGAGCTTCTTGATGTGGTCGTAGAGTTCCGGGATGTGCCACTCCGCGGCAGGGCGGGCCCAGCCGCCATCGAACCAGAGTTCGCAGATGTCGCCGTAGTTGGTGAGCAGTTCGGTGAGTTGCTTCTTCATGTACCCCACATAGGCGGCCGGATCCTTTTCCTGGTAGGACGGCTCGTGGCGGTCCCACAGCGAGTAGTAGAGGCCGAGCTGGACGTGATACTTGCGGCAGGCCTTGGCGACCTCGGCGATCACGTCGGTTTTGACCGGCGAGGAGGCGACGTCGTAGTCGGTGAAGGCGGAGTCCCAGAGGCAGAAGCCATCGTGGTGCTTGGTCGTCAGCACCACGTGGCGGAAGCCGGCTTCCTTCGCCGTCTTGATCCATTGGTCGCAGTCGAGCGCGGTCGGGTTGTAGCTGCCGACCGGCAGGGTTCCGTCGGACCATTCCTTCTGATTGAAGGTATTGATGCCGAAATGGATGAACATCCCGTAGCCGCGGCCGATCAGCGCCTGCTGGCCGGGGGAGGGGCCTTCAGCGGCGGGAGAGGGGACCGCGGCGAGCAGCAGTGAAAGGAGAAAGAGGGCGGATCTCATGGGTAACTGGGAATGCCTTCCTCTACGAGGGTAAAGCCCCGTTTCGTGCGACAGAGTCGCCGTGCTAAACGGGCACCGCCGCAGCGCCTGAGCGGGCGACCTTGATGAAGACGTCGTCCAGATTGTTGCTGTCGAAATGCTTCAGGAGCTCGTCCGGGCTGCCGGCGGCGAGGATCTTGCCCTCGTGGAGGAAGAGGACCCGGTCGCAGACTTCCTTGATGTCCATCATGTTGTGGGACGTGTAGAGGATCGCCGGGTGGCGCTCGCGCTGGACGTGGCGGACCAGCTTGCGGACCTTGTCGGCGATGTCCGGGTCAAGCGAGGAGGTCGGCTCGTCGAGCAGCAGCAGGTCGGGATCGTTGAGCAGGGCTTTCGCGAGATTGACCCGGGTGGACTCGCCGGCGCTGAGTTGGCCGGTCGAGCGCTCGGCCAGCTTGGTGATTTCCAGCAGTTCGAGCAGTTCGGCGACCTTTTGCTTGGGCTTCGGCACGGAGTAGAGGCGTGCGAAGATCTCCAGGTTGCTGCGTACCTTCAGGTTGCCGGGCAGGGCGGCGTAGGTCGTGCAGAAATTGGCGCGGGCCAGGATTTCGAGGCGGTGTTTCTGAAGGTCCATGCCGAAGACGCGGATCGAGCCTTCCGTCGGCGTGGTCAGGCCGAGGATCATGTTCATCAGCGTGGTCTTACCCGCGCCGTTGACGCCGAGCAGGCCGACCGTTTCGCCGGCGTGGACGTTGAACGACACGCCATTTACGGCGGTGAAGCTGTCGAAACGCTTGATGACATTTTCGATCTCGAGGATTACTGCGGCCACGCGGCGAGCTTCGTGCGGAAATCCGCGGCGTCCAGTCCGGAGGCTGCCAAAAGCGGAAGTGTCGGTTTCGACAAAAACCGTCAGACTAGACCCTTTTGGGCAGGTTGGAAAGGGTGCGTTCCTTGATTTCCCCAAAATCCGGTGGAAAATCCGCGAGTCAGGGATTGCCAAATGGCGTGGGGCGATTAGCAATGCGCCCCGGCGCGAACCGCCGTCCCCGAACAGCATCACACTCAAAGGCATGAAGGACCTCACCAAATACCGCAACATCGGCATTTTCGCCCACGTTGATGCGGGCAAGACGACCACCACGGAACGCATTCTCAAACTGACCGGGAAGATCCACAAGATCGGCGAAGTTCACGACGGTGCGTCTACGATGGACTTCATGGTGCAGGAAGCCGAGCGCGGCATCACCATCCAGTCCGCGGCGACCACCTGCTTCTGGAAGGGCCATCAGTTCAACGTCATCGACACCCCGGGCCACGTGGACTTCACCATCGAAGTCTACCGCTCGCTGAAGGTTCTCGACGGTGGCGTCGGCGTGTTCTGCGGTTCCGGCGGCGTGGAGCCACAGTCCGAAACCAACTGGCGCTACGCCAACGATTCGGGCGTTGCCCGCGTCATTTACGTCAACAAGCTCGACCGCATCGGCGCTGATTTCTACCGCGTCGTCGCCCAGGTCAAGAAGGTCCTTGGCGCTCACCCGCTGGTCATGGTTCTGCCGATTGGCACCGAGAGCAACTTCATCGGCGTCGTCGACCTGCTAACCCGCAAGGCCCACATCTGGGACGAGTCCGGAAAGCCTGAAAATTTCACGATCTCCGACGTGCCTGCCGACATGGTCGACAAGGTCGAGGAGTACCGCGCCGCTCTCATCGAAACCGCCGTCGAACAGGATGATGCGGTCATGGAGAAGTATCTCGAAGGCGAAGAGCCGGACATCGAGACGCTGAAGAAGTGTATCCGCAAGGGCACCATCGATCTCGCCTTCTTCCCGACCTACTGCGGTTCCAGCTTCAAGAACAAGGGCCTGCAGCTCATCCTCGACGCAGTCGTCGACTACCTGCCGAACCCGACCGACGTGAAGCCACTCCCGGAAGTGGACGAAGAAGGCAACGAAACCGGCAAGTTCGCGATCATCGATCCGGCAGCGCCGTTCCGTGGCCTGGCGTTCAAGATCATGGACGACAAGTTCGGCGCGCTGACCTTCACCCGCATCTACTCGGGCACCATCAAGAAGGGCGACACCGTTCTGAATTCCTTCACCGGCAAGACCGAGCGCATCAGCCGCATGGTTGAAATGCACGCTGACGACCGCAACGAAGTCGATTCCGCCCAGGCGGGTGACATCGTCGCCATCGTCGGTCTGAAGAACGTGCAGACCGGTCACACCCTCTGCGACGAGAAGAACCCGGCCACCCTGGAGCCGATGGTGTTCCCCGATCCCGTCATCTCCATCGCCGTCGCTGCCAAGGACAAGGCCAACGCTGAGAAGCTGGCCAACGCCATCGGCAAGATGATCCAGGAAGACCCTTCGTTCCGCGTCGAAACCGACGACGAAACCAACGAAATGATCCTCAAGGGCATGGGCGAACTTCACCTCGACATCAAAATCGACATCCTGAAGCGCACCCACAAGGTGGAAGTCA
>JAQGPE010000708.1 GCA_028293225.1 Akkermansiaceae bacterium
CCTACAAATGGCGCGCCGACGGCAGCGATGCCGACCTGCTGGCCGATGGCGTCAACGAACCGGTCACCATCACCGAAGCGGGCGGCGGCACCCACACCCAGAACTGGACCTACCCCAGCCGCGCCGACTGCCGCATCTGCCATAACAGCAATGCCGCCTATGTCCTCGGCGTGAAAACCCAGCAGCTCAATGGCGACTACACCTACCCGTCCACCGGCCGCACCGCCAATCAGCTGGAGACCCTTGCCGCGCTCGGCTGGTTCGACTCCGGCTACCACGCGGAGCACCAGCCGTATTTCCTGAAAAGCAGCAATCTCTCCGACACCACCGCCAGCCTGCAGGAACGCGTCCGCTCCTACCTCGACTCGAACTGCTCGCAGTGCCACCGCCCGGGCGGCGTGCGCGCGCTCTTCGACGCCCGCTTCACGACCCCCATCAACGAACAGGGCCTGATCCGCGGCCAGCTGGAAAGCGTGCTCTTTTCCGACAGCGACCGCGTGATCGTCCCCGGCGATCTCGACCACTCGATCCTCCGCTACCGCCACGTCAGCCTCGGCGAGCAGAAGATGCCGCCGCTGGCGAAAAACATCGTCGATGAAAAAGCGGTCGCCGTCATCGCCGACTGGATCATGGCCCTGCCGGAGGCGCCGGCCCTGAAGCTCACCGGCCCCGCCACCGCTCACGGCAGCTACACCCTCTCCCTGCATTTCTCGGAGTCCGTCGATGGCGTGGACACCACCAGCTTCCAGGTGACCGGCGGCCAGGCCGTTGGCCTCAGCGGAAATGGCGCCGACTATTCCCTGACCATCCAGCCCACCGGCTTCCGGACCGTCACCGTCAGCCTCCCGGAAGGCCGCGTGACCAACGCGGCAGGGAAGGGCAACTACGCCTCCGCCGCCTTCACCACCAGCGTCACCGACACCGATCTCGTCGCCTGGCTGAAGTTCGACGAAGGCGCCGGCACCCAGGCTTTCGACAGCTCGGACGGCGGCCACCAGGGCACGCTCACCGGCATGGGCGCCGCCCCGTGGATCACCGGCCGCTATGCCGGCGCCCTGACCTTCGATGGCTCCGGCCAGCGGGTCACCATGAGCAATATCGCCACCGCGGATTTCACCATCTCCTTCTGGATGCGCTCCACCACCGCCTTCCCGGTGACCGACAGTGCCTCCAGCGGCAGCGCGCTGATTCATGCCGATGGCCCCGGCGCGACCAATGACTTCCTCATCGCCGGCACTCGCAGCGGCTCGACCAACCGCATCACCTTCCAGACCGGCCACGCCGATGGCTCATCGAACAGTGCCGTCCAGGGCCTCAGCAACGTCACCACCGGCCAGTGGCAGCAGGTCGCCGTGACCCGCTCCCGCACCAGCGGGGAAATGAAGCTCTACCTCAATGGCGTGCTGGAAGGCGCCACGACGGGCGGCACCGACACCCTCAGCGCGAACCCCGTCATCAGCATCGGCGGCAATCCGCAGTCGGCGCTCAACAGCTTCACCGGCGACCTCGACCAGCTCCGCATCCACGACCGCGTCCTCTCGGACGAGGAAATTCAGAGCCTCGGCGCCGAGCCGGATCCCGCCACCACCTACGACCGCTGGCTGGCCACCTCCCTGCCCGGCCTCACCCATCTCCAGGACCCGGCCTTGGATCCCGATGGCGACGGCATCCCGAACTTCGGCGAATACGCCTTCGGCCGCAATCCGATCTCCTCGGACTCGCTGGCCATTCCGCTCCAAACCGCGGCCGACGGTTCCGTCACCCTCAGCTACCCGCACCTGAAGACCCCCGGCGACACCACCTACACGGTGCTTGTTTCCGCGGACCTCCAGAACTGGCAGTCCGCCGCCCCGGACCTCACTCAGGTCAGCACCGCCGCGATCCCCTCCAGCAGCGGCTACGAGACCGTTACCGTGAAATACCAGCCGCCGTCCCCCACCGCCCAGCTGTTCTTCCGCATCCAGGCGTCGGCGAACTAGACTGGCGGAGCCATTCCGCAGTGCCGACTGGCACTGCGGATCACGGCCCGGGGGTGGCGCGAAGGCCCCCCTCAATAAATGATCGTCACCGGCGTCCCCACCTTGGTCACCGCGAAGAGTTGCGGAGCCAGCGGCTTCGGCAGGCGGATGCAGCCGTGCGAGGCCGGCTCGCCCGGACGCGGGATGATCCCGGCGTGCATGCCGACCCCATAGGAAGTCAGGCGCATCCAGTAGGGCATCGGCGCGGCCACATAATGCTCGCCCGGAGGCACCGGCGTGCTCGGTTTGGCATCGCCATTGGTCACGTTGCCCGCGTCGTCCTCGATCCAGCCGTAGGAATTCGAGTGCTTGTCCTCGATCTTTTCGGTAATCTTGAATTTCCCGGGAGCCGTATTGTGATTCTCCTTGCCGGTGGCGACAAAGGACCAGCCGATCTCGCGCTTGCCACGGAAGTAGGTGGCGCGCTGCTCGGTGAGATTGATGTTGATGTTCACTTCGCCCGGGCCGCCGTCGTCATACCATTCATAAAGAACCTGCTCGGCGCGGAGGGGATTCTTCAGAGGCGATGTCGTGCCGCAGGACACCAGCGCGGTGCCGGCGATTGCGACGAGCAAGCGGAGTGGGACGGAAAAATAGCGGGTTGCCATGACGGGGAGGGACGGGCGCCACTGTTAGCACGGGAAGCGCCGTGAGCAACGAACTTCCGTGCATGGGCCTATAGACAAACGGAAA
>JAQGPE010000727.1 GCA_028293225.1 Akkermansiaceae bacterium
TCACGAGGGCGCCAAGCGCCGCGCCGGCCACCTCGCCCTGCTCGGACACGGCGATCCCGTCGCCTTCCGCAACCTGTCGGTCTGCGAACTGCCGCCCGCCGCCAACTACCAGGCGGTGCAGGCCGCCGGCTTCGCTCCGCTCTTCGACGGCACCCTGAAGGGCTGGGATGTCCAGCCGGGCGACGAAGGCCACTGGGTCCCGCTCAACGGCATCCTGAAGTACGATGGCAAGAGTGAATCGACCGAGAAGAACCTCTGGACCCAGAAGGAATACGGCGACTTCACCCTGGTCTGCGACTGGCGCTGGGCCGCGGAGGGACCGAAGTCCCAACGCCCGATCATTCTGCCCGACGGCTCCGAAAAGAAGAACGACGACGGCACCTCCGTCACCGAGGAGATCCAGGAACTCGACAGCGGCATCTACCTGCGCGGTAGTGAAAAGAGCCAGGTGAACCTCTGGAACTGGAGCGTCGGCTCCGGCGAAGTCTACGGCTTTCGCACCAACATGTCCCTCTCCCCTGAAGTCCGCGCCGGCGTCACACCAAAGGCCAAGGCCGACAAGCCGCTGGGCCAGTGGAACCGCATGATGATCACCATGCAGGGCGAGGCACTGACCGTCGTGCTCAATGGCCAGACCGTCATCGACCACGCCCAGCTCCCCGGCGTCGCCGCCAAAGGCCGGCTTGCCCTCCAGCACCACGGCGCCGCGATCGACTTCGCCAACGTGTGGATCAAGGAGCTGTAATACGGCGCATTCAGTAGATCCCTCCGGCGGAAACCCTGTCGACAGCAACCGCACCTCTCCAGCAGGCTGGCACGAAAGTGTCAGCCTGTTTTGGTCTTATTCCATCCGAAAAAGTGCGGAGTTTCCCGGCTTTTCCTTCAAGGTGCAAAACGCACCGGCGTGACCCGTGCTTCATGCAAAGATTCCAATTTAAAGTGACGAAGCGACCGCGATTTCCGACCCGGTCACGAAAATTTTCCTGCGCCCGCTGCAGCGTGATTTCTCCGTCCTGCCAATGAGTTGCCGCTAATAATCAAACGGATTGCGCCAACTCGACGGCGGCCCTCCCAGCCGGAGGACCGTTGCCTGCTAAAGAGCGATGACCCGTCCACCCGGCCTTTCAGGTCGTGGAGGACGACTTCGAACCAGTCAGCAACGCAACCTATGAAATCATCCCACCTGCTCTTCCTGATGGCCGCGGCCGCCGTCTCGGCGCCACACGTCCAAGCCGACGTCATCAACCGCGTCACCCTCAGCGGCTCGATCGTCACCGTCGGGGAACCGATCGTCCGCGAAACCGGCAATTCGACTTCGACCGTCACCAAGCTGGTCACCCAGAAGATCAACAACGCCACCATCCTGGACGCCCTCATCCAGACCGGTGCTCTCTCCAACAAGACCGGCTATGGTCTGGTGGAAATCTTCGACGACGAAGGCGTTTCGAAAGGCTTCTTCGCCCGCAATACCCGCACCGGCGACACCGTCCCCGTGACCAGTTCCCTGCTCTCCGGCTTCACCGAGTCGAACCTGATCACCGCGGAATCCTCCTCTTCCCGCACCGGTCCCGCCGGCACGGCGGAGACCTCCAGTTCCTCCTTCACCGGCGTGGCCAACTCGACCATCTCCGGAACCCCGGCCTCCGTCTTCCTTCTCGGCCAGACCGCCGGCCGCAACTTCACCAACCGGGTTTCCGGCGATGTGGTGAAGATCCCATACGTCAGCACCACCTACACCGCTCTGATCCGCGGAGTGAGCGCTGATCACGAAGTGATCAACGCCAAGCTGATCTCCACCGGCAGCTCCTACAGCCTCACCGGCGCTCCCTGATCGACTCTCCTGAGCATCACCTGAGGGCGCGGGCTTTTTCAAAGCCGGCGCCCTTATTTTTTGCAGGGATCCATGAGGGATGATCCATTCCTTCACATGTCCACATGGATATCGCTTCAAACGGGAGTTATTACAGAACATTTACACATCCGGTAAATTGTACGTAAAACCAAACTCATCATATCCATGAATCGGCCTTTAGCGTTGCCAACCAACCGACCCTACAGATATCTCCGCGGCCCGGGCTTATCCGGAACCCCCAGCACTAAGACATGAAATCAACTGCATTTCTCCTCCTCGCAGCCGCAATGATGGCAGCCCCCGCCCTCCATGCGGACGTCGTCGTCAACCGCGTGACTCTGACCGGGAAAATCACCACCGCGACGGAAGCGGTCGTGAAGGAAACCGCAACCTCCAGCACCTCGACCTCGAAGTTGAAGAGCCAGAGCATCACGAATGCCGCGATTCTCGACGCTCTCGTGGCCAACGAGGACATCTCCGACAAGCGCGGCTACACCATCGTGGAGATCTTTACCACCGAAGGCGCCTCCACCGGCTTCTTCGCCCGCAACTCGCGCAGCGGCGATACGGTGCCCATCGCTCCGGCGCTACTCTCGGGATTCTCCGACTCGAACCTGGTCACGGCTGAATCGTCGTCGTCCAGGACCAGCGGCGATGTCGTCACGGAAACCGCCAGCTCCGCCTATAGCGGCGTGGCGGCTTCCACTCTCTTCAATACCTCGGTTTCCGTGTTCCTCACCGGCTCGACCGCCAGCCACGTCAAAAGCATCCGTATCGACGGGGAAGCCACCAAGATCCCTTATGTCAGCACCAGCTATTCCGCAGTACTGACCGGCGCGACCGCCGACGAAGTCATCAACGCCAAGCTCGCTTCCTCCGGGAGCGCCTTTGTCGTCGAGGACGCCGCTCCCTGATTGAAGAAAACCCCTCGTTTTTGCCGGTCGCCGAGCTTCATCGCCAGGCGACCGGCTTTTGCTCCTTCCACCCTAAGTCGATGAAAGCCAAACAGGCCGTCCTGCTTCCCGCCGCCTGCATTGCCAGCGCCGCTCTCGCGTGGGCTCTGGCCCGGCACCATGATACTCCTGAGGCAGCGCCTGCGCTGGCTTCATCGACAGCGGTAACCGCTCCTGCGCGCTCTGCCGGCAATCGGATGGAATCGCCCCCCGTCCCGGCCAAACCATCCGCCCCGGCAGCCCGCCCCGCCGTCGATGTCGAGAAGGTCCGCGAGGAAATCCAGGAAGCCGCGGTGCAATATTCCGATACGGAATTGCCCAAGTTCGAAGTCTGGCTGAAAAGCACCGATCCGGCGATCCGGGCCGCCGCGGTCGATGGACTGTTGCAAAGCGGCCTCTCCGGAGGAGCCATCCTCCTCAGGGACGCCGCGGCCGCTTCCAGGGACCCACAGGAAATCCAGACTCTCACTGAAGGCGCCGCCATCCTCGAAGCGCCGCCGGCCACCGCACGCCTGGTCGAAAGCCTCAAAAATCAGCCTGATCGCCAACCGGCCCGCCACTTCCATACCGGAGGCACCGCCCCGGTTCCCGCGGGTCAATAGCCGGAAATGAGTCAGGCCGCGCTTTTCGGCGCGGCCTGCATCATCGGTCAATCGATCAACCAGGAAAAACTCAGTCGCGTGGACCGCGATCGAAGTCGAGGACGAAGGAGCGGCCGCGCAGGCTGGCGCCCTTCGAAATCTGGACCAGCTTCTCGGCGCAATCGGCACGGACGTCGATGCGGCTGTGCTTGGCGAAAAGCTTCACGTGACCGACGGCGCCATCCGGCAGGCCGGCTTCACCGTAAAGCATGCCGATGATCTCACCGACCTTCACGCCGTGGAACTTCCCGAGTGAGAAGAACAGCGGCACCATGTCGACATTGTCAGCCGGGCCTTCACGCGGAGCGCGCGGCTCGCGGGGGCCGGCATCACCACGCTGCGGACGGGCGTTCGGCTCGCGGCGGTTGCCACGGGCGCCCGGAACTTCGCGGTCCTCGGCGATCTCGCCGAACTCGCGGCCGCTGTTTTCCTTCACCAGGGTGAAGAGCACGCTGGCGATGTCCGTTGGCGTGAAGCCCTGCTCCAGCAGGCGGTCGACCTGGCTTTCGTAGGTCTTGAACTCGCCCTTTTCGAGACGCTCCTTGACGTTTTCGAACATCAGGTCGGCCAGCCGGCCTTCCACGTGTTCCTGCGAAGGGACGCGCTCACGGCGGATGACTTGGCGCGTGTAGCGCTCGATCATCTCGATGCGGTGAATCTCACGGCCGAAGACGAAGCTGACGGCACGGCCGGTGCGGCCGGCGCGACCGGTGCGGCCGATGCGGTGCACGTAGTCTTCCGGATCCTGCGGCAGGTCGTAGTTGAAGACCACATCGATGTTTTCCACGTCCAGACCGCGGGCGGCCACGTCGGTGGCGACCAGCAGCTCGATGGTTCCTTCACGGAACCGCCTCAGCACCCGCTCGCGCATTTGCTGGGTGATGTCGCCGTGCAGGCGGTCCACCGTGTAGCCGCGGGCCAGCAGGGCTTCCGTGCACTCGTCGACCGAGCGCTTGGTATTGCAGAAAATAATCGCCAGGCGGGCCTGCTCGATGTCGAGCAGACGGGACAGCACTTCCACTTTGGAGCGCTCGCGCACTTCATAGCAGCACTGGTCGATCGCCGAGTCGCTCTTGGCGGTCTGGTCGATCTGCACCGTCACCGGGTCCTTGCCGAACTTCTTGATCAGGTGGGCCACCCCGCGGCTCATCGTCGCGGAGAAGAACGAGGTCTGGCGGTCGTCAGGCAGGGCGGCCAGCAGCTCCTCGATTTCATCGCGGAAGCCGAGGTCGAGCATGCGGTCGGCTTCGTCCAGGACCAGCGTCTTGATACCGCTGACGTCAAAGGAACCACGGCGGAGGTGATCCATGACACGGCCGGGAGTGCCGACCACGACATGCACGCCGTCCCGCAGGGCGCGGAGCTGGCGATCCATCGGCGCACCGCCGTAGACCGGCAGGGCGCGGAGCTGGCCAAGCTTGGAGCCCAGGCGGTGGACTTCCTCGCACACCTGCACCGCGAGTTCGCGGGTCGGACAGAGGATCAGCGCCTGAGGCTGGCGGATATTGAAATCGAGACGCGCCAGCAGTGGCAGCGTGAAGGCGGCGGTCTTGCCGGAGCCGGTGTGGGAGAGACCCAGCACGTCCTTGCCGGACAGAGCGACAGGGATGGCCTTGGCCTGGATTGGCGAAGGACGCTCGTAGCCGAGAGTTTCGATGGCGGCGAGCAGTTCGGCTGGCAGGCCGAGTTCAGAGAAAGGTGGCGTTTCCATAGGTAAAATGAGGACTTCAAACGATCAACAACGGTGATCCTTGAAGCCCAATACCCTGGCCATAGGATCGCACACGCCCCGCCTCTGGCGGCGGGGGCGCGGAGACTGGCGGCTTTTTCCCCGCTGGCAAGCAGGAAAGATGACAAAAGCCAAAAGATTCAAGATTTTCGCCTTCTCACCCCTCCTCCGCCAGCGGCAGCTCCAGAACGAAGCACGCCCCCTCGCGCGGGCCGCGCTCATACCTCACCGTGCCGCCCATCGCCGTCACCAGTTCATAGACGATGTGCAGGCCCAGGCCGGTCGAGACTTCATTGCCCGTCGGCCGCGCGCTCAGGCGGGTGAACTTCCGGAACAACTGGTGCATCTCGTCCTCGCGGATCCCCGGCCCCTGGTCGTCGATGCGGAACACGCCCTTGTCGCCGGCGCGGTGAATCTCCACCTGCACCAGGGACTGCCGGGGCGAAAACTTCACCGCATTTGAAATCAGGTTTTCCAGCGCACAGAGGAGCGAGCGGCGGTCCGCCAGGATCGGGATGCGGTCCTCGCTGCTCTTCAGGCTGATCGCGATCTGCTTGCTGCGCTCATACTGGGCGAAGGACCTTACCGCCTGGGCCGCATACTCGCGCAGGCACAGGGTCGCGTAGCCCAGCGTCACTTTCGCCTCCTCGATCTGACGGGTCTGCAACAGCGTCCCGACGATCTCCAGCGACCTCTTGGCCGAGTCGGCGATGCTTTCCACCAGCGCGTTCTGGCGGGTCCGGTCGAGGTCTGGATTTTCCATCAGCATGGACGCCGCGAACTGGATGCCGCCGAGCGGGTTCTTCAGGTCATGCGCCACCACCTCCAGCAGGCGGTTGCGCTCCTCGATGGTCGAGGCCAGCCGCTTGCGGGTGTTCTGCAGATTCACGTGCACCTGCACCCGGGAAATCAGTTCCGGCCCGTGGAAGGGCTTGGTCACGTAGTCGACCGCCCCGGCGTCAAGAGCTTCCATGATGAAGCTCTTGTCCGTCGCAGCCGACAGGAAGATCACCGGGATGTCCCGCCACTCCGGCTGCTCGCGCAGGCGATGGCAGAGTTCGAAGCCGGTCATGCCGGGCATCATCACGTCCAGCAGGATCAGGTCCGGCCGGGCGGTGCGCAGCTTGGCCAGCGCCTCCTCGCCACTGCCGGCGGCGATGACTTCATGGCCCTGCCGCAGCAACAGCGGCCCCACCACCTGGATGTTCTTCGGCTCATCGTCGACCACGAGGATCAGCGACGAACTGGCAGGACGCGGCAGCGGGTCAAACGTTGGCATGGGAAAGTCGTTCGATCAGATCCGGGAAGCCCTTCAACAAGCGCCCCGCTTCTGGAAAGCTCATGGTGCCCGCCGCGTCAACCAGCCGCTGCGCATATTCTGCC
>JAQGPE010000730.1 GCA_028293225.1 Akkermansiaceae bacterium
TGATCTTCGTCGGGATCGCCAGCGCTGACTTTGCCGGCCGCCACGATCTGGCAAGGGTCCGATCCTTCATCGACCACGAGGACGCGGAAACGGATGGAAGCACCCTGATCCAAATCCAGGAGTCGGCGGTCGCCGGGCAACTTCGGTTCGCCGATCAGCCCGCAGTCGAACCTCATTGAGGTCGAGACGACATACGGTTCAAGGAAGATCCTGTGCGTAGGATCCAGTCCGAGTGCGGTTAGTCCGTTCAGGTTGGCGTCGAAGGTAGGAATCCCGCCGTCGATGTCTTGACTTACAGTGACGGAAACAGCGCCAACGGGAATCTTCTTTCGATCGGTGTAGTTGAAAGCGCGCTTCACGACGCAATTCTCCGTACGGCGATCCTTAAGTCGCGGCGGGTGTCAAAGCCCGTGACCTCTACTGTGAATTCAGGATTAGTCGGAGTGATGTCGAGCATATTCGGAGAAACCACATCTAGTTCCGCCCCGTCTGCATTGAGTTCGATCCCTCCGGCGCCAGCGGCTCTGAAGTCGAAATCCAGCTCACTGAAGCCTTTGAACGGGTTTCCACGGACCACATCGTATGCTGCGCTAAGGCGGAGGGAGGGCGGATCGGAAGCGGCATTGCCCTTGATGACGAAGCCGTTTCCCTTTCGATGCACCGAGAACGCCGGAGGACTCCGCACGACGTCGATGTCCGGTTTTGGGGGAAACGGAGGCGGCGCAGGGCCTTTCCGCGGTCCCTTGTCCGGAATTGCAAAGAAATCGATCAGCGCATTGTCGTCCTTCTGCTCGACGGCCTGAACCAAGAGATCGCAGAGTTGGCCTGGCAGCCTCCTAATCTGGCGAACACGCTTGGCGGCGTCGTCCGCGTCCCAATCTTCCGCAAGCTTCTGAGCGCGCGGATTCCACTCAGTATGAGCAGGGTTCTCCGAAGCCCTCAGAACCTGAGCTGGGGCACCTTCGGCAGCGACCAAGGCGGCAAATGCCATCTTGTCGCGATACTGCTTCCGGGCCTCGCCGTTAATCGTGATGGCGTTGCGAACGAAGAGACCGCGTGGCTTCTGACCATCGCCCCCTAGGCGAAATGCCACGTCCACCACGCCCTTCCGGTATTTGGCGTTTGCGGTCCGCACGCGAAGTGGGACGCGCACATGCACCATGTCTCCCTTGCTAAGTTTCTGCCGGAGGTCCGCAAGTACTTCCGAGCTGAGCGCGTCCTCGATCTTTCCGTATATCCAGTTGTCCGGAAACTCCGCGGCTGGGGCGTCATCTTGGAGGGTTTCGTGCAGCGATCGAATGAAGGACTCTAGCGATCCGTCCGCAAATTCTTCTCCACCGTAGTCCTTGACGACGTCGCCGAACGTATCCCGCTTGATCGTTACTCCGCCGATCTCGATCTCCAGCCTGCCAGTCAGAATGGGAAAGAAATAGTTGCGCAGAAGTGCGGGAATAAGCGTCGCTTCATTTAGATCCTGGGGGACGAAAGGAACTGCGATTGACAGCCCTGGCTCGGTTGTCCTGCGAAATCCTACCGCTCTCGAGAACTGTGTTACGAACTCGCGATCAAGGATCGGGAGTTGCAGGCCCTCCGAATCGAGGGTCGAGTAGAAACCGAACGGCACGTAGCGCTTCCCGTCCACATCATGGTGCTGCAGGACGGTCTGGCCCATCAGTAGCGGCTGATCCTCACCCTCACGGATCGTGACTCCAAAGAAGGTGCGGGAGATCGATGTAGCTGGGTACGCGAGCTTGCCCAGCCCCCAACTCCCGCCCGAAGAGCCGCCTTTGTGCGAATTGCCAAATCGCCGCCAGAAGTCACTGAAGTTGAGGTCATCGCTCTTATCCCAGCGACCCTTCAGGCCTGTCGTGCCGAAATCTTCGACGACCAGGAAGCGGGGGTTGCCGGTATCTGCGGGGACAAACCGAGCACCGCACACCCTCAGGTGCGGGATGAGCGGTTCAAACAGGGTCTTGAAGAACGGCGCATCCTTCGGATCGGCGTCATGAATACTGATGCGTGTCCTCACGGGAACGCCTGAGGCTGCGGCGTCTAGGCTATTCTGGTGGCTTTCGCGCATGACAGCTTCGGCAGCCGTCAGCTCGTCGGTGTTGAATTGATCCCATTGAGTTGGGTCGGTCTCAACCGACCCAACCTGCACCTTCATGAATCGGAATTTTTGCTGGTCGCTCATGCTGCCCTCAGAGGCGAAAATCAGAGCCGGAGGCACCCGGGTCGTCGTTGAACTTCGCTTTCAGGGCTTCCACCTCCTTCTGCAGGGCGCGCACGATCTTCCTCGCGTCTCCTTCGTCAAATTCGTAGTTCGCGCGGTTCGCGAGATTTCCGATCAACCTGATCTGGGAGATCGCCTTGTTCACCCTGCTTTGTGCGAGTTCGACGAACTTCGCGCGCTTGTCCCTCGCCATGCGTCGGTCTCCTGACATCCAACATTTTCATTATATGTTTAGAATATATATAGGTCAATCTCGTAAGCGTGTAGCTATACATATGACGCACATGCTGTGAATATATATGAAGTTGCCCTTCCGACCTGTCCGGCGGGCCTGAGGGGGCATCGGTGGTTTCCAACCGCAAGCGGGCTCCGCCACTGGCCGCCAAATTTTTTGACTGAATTTTTGACAACCCCTCCATATAAGTTCACGTTTCGTTCGTGGACGACGCCTCTGCCTTCAGTGACCTGACGCCGGACGACTCCGAGGAGCGTGCGGGCGCCTCAGCCGGTGAGGCGCGCACCGCGCGCCAGCTCGCGATGCTGCAGGAGCTGGCGGAGATCGGGATGCAGATGGCGCGCGCGGTGCGCGACGAGGCGCTGGCGCGTGCCGAGGCGGCGATCGAGGACGCTGCGGCTTCCAGGCGGCCTTCACCGTTCGGGGGCGGGGACCTGGGGCTGGTCTATTCACGCATTGCGCGGGCCGTGCGCCAGACGCTGGCGCTGGAGACCCGCCTCGCCGAGGGGATCGAGACGGCCAAGTTCGAACAGCGGCGGGCCCACGTGGCGGCGGTGCGCTCGGCCTTCCAGGAACGCCAGGACGAGGTCCGCGACTATGTCGCCGAGGCCATCGAAGCCGAGGCGGCCGAGAAGGGCACGCCGGAAAAGGAGATCGAACGGCTGCTGGACGACCTCGACGAGCGGCTGGAGGTCGGCGACTACGACGAGGTCCTGCCCAACCTGCCCATCGGCGACCTCGTCGAGCGCATCTGTGCCGACCTCGGCGTCACCCCCGACTGGAGTCTCTGGGAGAGTGAGGACTGGGCCATCGAATACGAGAAGTCGCTGCCGCCCTTCGGCGGCAACATCGGCGCCGACCGCTGGCGGCATCTCGAAGCCGCCGACCCGCCGCCGCCGGAAGCGACAGGCCCACCGCCGGACTCCGGCTGAGCCCGATCCCGCGAAGCGGTGTCTGACCGCTTCGCCGCAAGATCAAGCCACGGAAAACACGGAAAGAACACGGACGTGCAGCGGCCGCGCTTTCCCGCGCGAGCGCGCGCTTTGCCGGCTGCGGCGTGGCAAGAAATTGAACCGTGGTTTGAAAATTAGGAGGCGCCCGCTCGCGTGGGCCTCTCAAGGCTGAGCGCCTTCCGTGCTCTTTCCGTGTTTTCCGTGGCTCAAAAAAACCGCGCCACGAAGCTCGCCGGCCTAGAGCTTCACCTTGACGGTCTTGCCGCCCTTGACGGTCACGCGGCGCATCAGGGCCATTTCCGGTCCTGTCGCCGGGGCCGTGGGCCGGGCGACCGTGATCACGTACCAGGACCCGTCGGGCAGGCCGGTAAAGCTGAACTCGCCGGCCGGGCCGCACTTGGCGCGCTTGATGAAGGTGGAATAGTCCTGGGTGCGCTCGGGCGGCGTGCGGCGGCGCACCTCGTCCGCCGGCAGGGCGGCGCCCGAGGCGGAATTGTAGAGCACCTGCATGCGGCCCCGGACCCAGAGGGTTTCCGGCGTCAGGATCACGCCCGAGGCGGTGCAATTGTAGGCAGCCCCGCCGGCTTTATAGGCAAGCTGGCCGTCGATCTGGCCGGCGCCGGCCGTGGTCGACCAGGCGAAGTCCGCGGGCCGGAAGGCGGCCGTGGCCGCGGCGGGCGGCGCGGCGCCGGCGGTGGGGCCGGGGCTGCCGTCGGTGGCGCAACCGGCGAGGACGACGAAGCTGAGCGCGAGGGCGGGGCGAAGGTTCATGTTCAATCTTCCAAGAGCTTAACTATACTGGCCCGCGGAGTCGGCTGGCGCAAGCGGTCCCGGCTCCCGTTCACACCCTGGAATTGATGCGCAGGAGCCTCGCCGGTGATCCAGATCGCTTTCGCCGGACACAACCGCCCGGGCGACCTGGGGCCGCCAAGGCTGGTGGCCCGGGCGCTGGCCGCGGCCTTCCAGATGATCCGCGAGGCCGGCGTGGACGAGGCGCTGCTGCTGACCGGGCTGGCGGTCGGCGCCGACCGGCTGGCGGCCAAGGCGTGGCGCGACGCGGGCCTTGGCCAGATCCACGCGGTGTTCCCCTACCTGGACGACCCGGCGCGGGTGGACGTGGGCCCCGGCCGGCTGGCCGCCACCGCCACCTGGCTGGACGGGGAGGCGGCCGAGGCGCAGGGCCGCAACCCGCACCTCAAGCAGTGCCGGATGGTCGTGGAGTCGGCCGA
>JAQGPE010000731.1 GCA_028293225.1 Akkermansiaceae bacterium
ACCGGTCCGTCGCTGCTGATCCGCCCCGACGCCTGCATCGCCTGGGCCGGCGATGAGGAAAACGGCGCCGCCGGACTGCGGGAAGCCCTCCACCGCTGGTTCATCCCCGCTCCGGACGCCGGATGAAGACGATCTCCGCCGGGACATCGACCCGGTCATCGCGGGAGGATTTTTCGCCTTGCCTGGGAGATGAAAGGTAGGGGACCTTGCCCCTATCTCCGCCGGATTCCCTCCAGATCCCTCATGATTGCGAAAAACCGTTTCCTTCTCCTCCTGGTCGCGCTTTTCCTCGGTTCGTGTGCGCCGGCCCCGCAGGGTGGTCCTCAGATGAAAAGCCCCGACCTGCTTCACTCGCAGGTGAAGTTGCACCGTGAATTCCGGGGATCGCCCGGCGTGCCTCCTCCCCTGGGGAGAATGCTTTTCTTCATGACCGCAAAGGGCCAGCCGCCGCGGGAGATCGCCTTTCCCGCGGATGCCGCCGTGACCGAAGAGTTGCTGAAATCCAGCAACTTCGAGTTAAGCGAAGGGATGATGCTGGATCTCGCCGATCGGGTCTTCGACCACCTGAACTCGCCCTGCCCTGACGGCAATCACTACAAAAGGACCGGCGACCAAGCGGCGATCCGGACCGTCGACTCCACAGGCACGGTCTGGCAGATCGTCGTTTCCGGTTCCAGGGACGGGGGATGGAAAGCGAAGATCGGGAAGAAGAGCCGCGACAAAAAGTATCCGGGCCAGGCAATCGCGGTTTGATCGGATCCCCAGCCTTTCATCAGTCCGATCTGTGATCCCCGGCCCCCCAAGCTTGGAACAGGGCAGGGCCTCGCCATCAAAACTTGGCGCCCTTGGCGTCTTGGCGGTTCAATTTCCCGAATAGCGACTCTCTCCAGACCGCCTTCAAAGAAAGTGGAAGCTTGCCGGAAAGCAACCGGGCTGCGATGACGCGCTACCGATGGTCGAGACAATCGAAATCATCCTGCCGCTCGAAGCCTCCGAGGACGCCGCCGCATGGAAACTGGGCGCCGCGAAAAAACTCGGCCTGCCGCTGGTCCGTGTCGGCGGCGTCAGGCTGCTGAAGCACTCCATCGACGCCCGCCAGCGCCTGGTCAAGGTGCAGCTGAAGTTGGAAGTCTACGTCGACGAGCCTCTGCCCGCCGAGCAGGCCCCCGCCTGGAGCGCCCCGCCGCTGCCCGCCGGCGCCAGGACCGTCGTCATCGTCGGCTGCGGCCCCGCCGGTCTTTTCGCCGCCCTGCGCTGCCTGGAACTCGGCCTGAAACCCATCGTCCTGGAGCGCGGCAAGGACGCCTCCGCCCGCCGCTTCGACCTCGCCCCGATCCTGCGCCAAGGCACCGTGATCGAGGACTCCAACTACTGCTTCGGTGAAGGCGGCGCCGGGACCTTTTCCGACGGCAAGCTCTACACCCGCGCCACCAAGCGCGGCCCCGTCGCCCGCGTCTACGAAGTCCTGGTCGCCCACGGCGCCCCGCCGCGCATCCTCATCGACGCCCACCCGCACATCGGTTCGAACCTGCTGCCCAACGTGGTCAAGGCCATGCGCGCCTCGATCATCGCCGCCGGCGGCGAAGTCCGCTTCCAGACCAAGGTCACCGGCTTCCTCATCGACCACGGCCGCCTCCACGGCGTCGTCACCGCGGCGGGGGAGGAAATCACCGGCTCCGGCGTGATCCTCGCCACCGGCCACAGCGCCCGCGACATCTACCGCCTGCTCGCCGAGTCCAACATCCTCCTCGAGCGCAAGCCCTTCGCCGTCGGCGTCCGCATCGAGCACCCGCAGCCGTTCATCGACGCCGCCCAGTACCATCTCGGCCGCGGCGAGCAGCGCCACGAACTCCTCCCCGCCGCGAAATACGCCCTCGCCACCAAGATCGACGACCGCGGCGTCCACTCCTTCTGCATGTGCCCCGGCGGCTTCATCGTCCCGGCCTCCACCGAAAATGACGAGGTCGTCGTGAATGGCATGAGCCTCGCCCGCCGCGACTCGCCCTTCGCCAACTCCGGCCTGGTCGTGACCGTCGAGCCGGAAGACACCGACTCGTTCTCAAAGGAGCACGGCATCCTCTCCGGCATCGCCTACCAGAAGGCCCTCGAAGTCGCCGCCAAGCAGGCCGGCGGCGGCGGCCAGGTCGCCCCCGGCCAGCGCGTCGCCGATTTCCTGACCGGAAAAATCTCCGCCGACCTTCCGGAGACCAGCTACTTCCCCGGCGGCAACTCCGCCCCGCTCCACGAAATCATGCCAAAGGGCGTGGTCCAGCGCATGCGCACCGGCCTGAAGCTTTTCGACCGCAAGCTGCCCGGCTACGCCAGCCGCGAGGCCCTGCTGTTAGGCTTCGAAACCCGCACCAGCTCGCCGGTCCGCATCCCGCGCCGCGACGACACCCTGGAGCACCCCGGCCTCAGCCGCCTCTTCCCCTGCGGCGAAGGCGCGGGCTACGCCGGCGGCATCGTCAGCGCCGCCCTCGACGGCATGCGCGTCGCCGAAGCCGTCGCCGCCACCTGAGCAAAGTACGAGCCTTCACCCGAAAGGCCCTGCAATAGGTTGAGGGCCAACGGCCCGTTGCCATATCAGCCTAGGGTGACTGAGCGCAGCGAAGGAGCCCTAGGTCTACTACACCCGTCGTAGACGCAAGACGGACGCGCCCTCGCGCTCCTTCTCCTCGAAGGTAACGCCGCGTCCGCTCTTCCTGACCCTTTGCCTCACCCCCTTTTCGAAGGCTCCCGGCCGCAGGCCGCAAATTCTCACCTCCCCGTCACCCGCACCACATACCCGATCACCCGGCCCTCCTCCGTCAGCCGGCTGACCTCCAGCACTCCTTCCTGCGGTGCCGTCAGATCGCACTTCAGCGTCGTTCCCTCATTCGCCAGCAGCCGGATCGCTTCCCGGCCCTCCGGCGTATCGAGTGCCGGCACCGAGGCCGCCAGCCGGTCCAGCGCTTGCAGCCCCGCCAGGATCGGATCCCGCGTCGCCGCCGCATTCTGGAACACCACGATCCCTTGCTCATCCGTCAGCGCGACCGGCTCCGGATTCGTCTCGTGCGCCAGCCGGTGTCGCGCCGTCGAGGGCGACTCCATCCATTGGCGGAAGAAATGCGTCGTGATCACGATGTCCGACAGCGTGGTCCCCATCGAGGCCGCGGTCGTCTTCGTATGGTTCTCCCATTGATCACACCCGCCGCGCACGATCTCCTGCCAGGCGGCAAAGGAGGCCCGCGGCCGCAGTTGCGGAAAGCCCTCGCTGCGGTCCACCGCCTTCGCCGGGTTGCCGCCCCAGATGATCTTCTGGGTCTGTTCCCTGCGGAAAAAGATCAGCGCGTCATCGCAGAAATGCGACAGCGGGATCAGCAGGAAGCCGCCGATTTCCGCCTGAAATGCCGGCTCGATCTCGTAGCTCGCCGCATGGGACGACGACAGCGGCTGGGTGATCCCGCGTGTCAGCGCATGACTTGCCAGCACGCTGACGGTCTCGTCCGGCGGCGTCACCCCGGCGCTGAGGGTCTGCCCCTGGAAGCGCAGGCTCAGCCCGTCCGAGCCCATGATTTTCATCAGGTCCGGCGCCATCGACATCAGCACCGACGTCCAGTCGTCCGTCAGGGTCACGCACTGGATCAGCTTGTTCTCCAGCCGCGAACTGGCCAGCTGCTCGCGCAGCGCATGCTCGCGGGCGATCCCGGCCAGGTCCTCCGCCAGGTGGCTGGTCAGTGCCAGCAACTGGGCCTGACGGGCCGGCGGCAGCCGCAGCGGCGCCCCCTGGTGGCAGGAAATCAGCCCCCACAGCTGGTTATCGACATTGATGGCCGTCACGAAACTGCCGGTGACAGCCATGTTCTTGAGATACTCCACGTGCACCGCGGCCGACTGCCGGTAGCGCGCCAGCGACAGATCCAGCTCGCGCCGTTCCGGCTCCAGGCCGGGGGCGGCCAGGATCGCGACCGGGGTGCTGGCCGTGTCGCGGATCAGCCGCATGTCGTTTTTCAGGAATAGCGCGCGCGCCTGTGCCGGCACATCGGACGCTGGATAGCGCAACCCCAGAAAGGGCTCCCAGTCCTCCCGCACATCCTCCGCCACCACCTCGCCCGTGCCATCCGGCAGGAAGCGGTAGATCATCACCCGGTCGAACTGGCCCAGCGCGCGCGTTTCCCGCGCCGCCACCGTCAGTTTCCCGCTCAGATCACCCTCCGTGTCCATCCGGGTGAAGCTGAAATCCATCGCATCGTCCCAGTCCGCCGTATGCAGGCTTTCCCCGGTGAACTCCAGCGGGTCCAGGATGCACTCGATCACCAGCAACTCGCCACTGCGGTGCACCCAGCACGACTGCAGGAAGCCGGAGCCGAACTCGACCTCGATCATCCGCGGGCCGCGGCCACGCCAGGACGACGCCCGCCGGAACAACAGATCCAGCTGGGTCCTGCCGAAAATATCCGCCGGCGACGCCTTCCAGAGCTGCGGGGTGTCCGCCCATAGCCAGCTGCCCGCCGTCGCGCTCAGATGCGTGAAACGGTCGGCGGCGATGTCGATCGCGATCAGCGCGATCCCATCCTGAACCTGGCCGATCAGGTGGATCGGGGCCGCCGCGCAGCGCTCCAGCGCCTCCTCCCAGTCGGGTGAGGCCGGAGTTTCAGAAAACGGCGGCGTCGAAACGGAATCGTCCATGAATGGCGGGAGATTTAGAGGCTTGCAGGAAGGATTTCAGCGTGGGACATGCAGGGCATGGGCGAAGCGCGCGACGATCTCCGGCAGGCCACCACCGCGGCCCATCGCCGTCTCGATGAAAACCCTCTGGTGGCCGGTCTGGCGGCAGGGACCTTATCAGAAGCGGATTACGCCCGGATGCTGTCTGCCTATCTGGCATTTTATCAGGCTTGGGAAGAGCAAATGAAGGCGAACTTCCCGGATCTGGTCGAGCTCGCCGGCCCGGAGCGGTTCCTGAAAACCCATTGGCTTCTCAAGGATTTGACCGCACTCGGGAGTCCCGCAGATCCGCGGATTTCCGGTAGCCCGGCCACCCCTTCTAACAGGGCCCGCGCCGCCGGTTCGCTCTACGTCGTGGAGGGCTCCACCATCGGCGGCATGCACCTTTCCCGCAGCGGCAAGCTGCCGGCCCACGCTCATCGTTTCTTCGAAGGCTACGGCGCGGAGACCATGCCGAAATGGAAAGCGCTCATCGAGTTGCTGGAAGCCCTGCTCCCCGATGAGGAGAGCAGGCGCGAGGCCGCTGAGGAGGCCAGTGCCACCTTCGCTTGGTTCCAGCACCGCCTCGCTCAGATCGCATCCGCCTGTTTCCGCGGCGCCGAAGACTGACTGAAACGTTCCCGCCACTGGCTGGGCGTGATCCCCGTCGCGGCGACGAAGTTCCGGTTGAACTGCGACAGCGACTGCCCGCCCAGTCCGCCGGCGATCTCTGAAATCCTCAGGTAGCTGCCCTCCAACTGCCTGATCGAAGTGGCGATCCGCTCATCCCGCATGGTCCGGCGAAACGACGTGCCGATGATTTCTTCGAACCGCTCGCCCAGATGGCCGGCGGACAGATCGACGGCGGCCGCCACTTCCGCCACGCTCATGGGCCGGGTCGGGTGGCCGATCAGCAGCGACCACGCCGAGCGCACCGCCGGCGGCGCGGCATGCAGCTTGGGAGCGGTCGCCAGGTTCTTGCGCATCGCCTCCAGCAGATCGAGAATCGCGGGGTTGCGCCACGGCGGCCGGCCTCCCGGCGGATTCGCCTTGGCCGGATCGACGGAGACGAACCACCGCTCGTTGCTGCGTGGAATTTCCACACACCAGGCGTCGGCGGCACATTGGCTCTCGCCGTTGAGGGAACCCCGGCCGGAGCCGACGGCGCCGGGTGCCAGGTGTTCCAGGACCGAGAGGTAAAAGCCCAGGGCGGGCCAGCGCTCGATTTCCTCACTCATCAGGGGGAAGTCATCTTCGGGAATCATGGTGTTTTTAATACCGGTATTATTCTGCC
>JAQGPE010000740.1 GCA_028293225.1 Akkermansiaceae bacterium
CTGACCCTCAATCCGACCGCCGGCGTCGACCCCGCCGAATTGATCGACTGCACGCCTTTCCTGAATGATCTGGCGCAGATCATCATCTCCCAGCGCGAGTTCTACGATCTGCCTCGTAAATTCAACATCGCCATCGACGGCGGCGGCCTGGTCAGCGCGGTCGAGGACACCAACGACATCGGCGTGAAAGCCGTGCGCTTCGGCGATGAGGTCATGTTCCGCATCTGCCTGGGTGGCGCGACCGGCCACCAGAAGTTTGCCAGCGATCTCGGCGTGCTCGTTTCGCAGCAGGACATCGTGGCTGTGATCGTCGCGATCGTGCGGGTCTTCATCGCCAACGGCAACCGGACCAATCGCAAGAAATCGCGGCTGAAGCACCTGCTGGAGACCTGGTCGCTGGAGCGCTACCTGGAGGCTACGGAAAAGCTGCTCGGCCGCCAACTCATGCGCGTGCCGCTGGAGTCCACGCCACTCATCTGGCCATCCGAGCAGCTCGCTCATTCCCATGTCGGGGCCTATGAGCAGAAGCAGAAGGGCTTTCATTATCTCGGTGTTTCCATCCCTGTCGGCCAGATCAGTCCGAAGCAGATGCTGCGACTCGCCGACCTTGCCGACCACTACGGCTCCGGCGACATCCGCCTGACCGTGTGGGAAAACCTGATCCTCCCGAACATTCCGTCCGCTTACCTGGAGACCGTAAAGAAGTCGGTCGAAAAGATGGGCCTGCGCTGGCAGCAGTCGAACGCTTCGACCGGCGTCATCGCCTGCACCGGCAGCCGCTACTGCAAGTTCGCCTCGACCGACACGAAGAGCCATGCGATCGCGCTGATGAAGCATCTGGAAAAGAAGCTGCAGCTCGACCAGCCGGTGAACATCCACGTGACCGGCTGCCCGAACTCCTGCGCCCAGCACTACATGGGGGACATCGGACTGCTTGGCACCAAGACCCACGACGGGCGGGAAGCGTATCACATTTTCGTCGGCGGCGGCTTCGGCTCGAACCAGGCGTGCGGCCGGCAGGTCTTCCAGGCGATGGCCTTCGAGGAGGTGCGCGGAATGGTCGAGACCATGCTGCGGGCCTGGCAGAGAAACCGGGAAGGGGCCGAGTCGTTTCAGAGTTTCACCACCCGCCATGACCTGAATGCGTTGCAGGTGATGTTTTCCGGGGACTGATGCTCCCGGAAGGTCCGGCAGCATGATCACGCGATCCCGTACCTTTAATCTCTCGATTCCCTCTCCAAGTCATGGCATCTCCGCGGTGGCATGATCTCCTCCCCCCGAACCTCTGCTGTCCTGTTATCTCTTGGTCTGGTTCTCGCCTCTCCTCTGCATGGCCAGAGCACGGTGAGTCTGGAGAGCGCCGATGCCAATCGCGATGGCTTCGTCACCAAGGCGGAACTGCTTTCCGCCTATTTCGCCAAGACCCCGGGCAGCACCGCCGAGGTGCGCGCCGCCTTCGCCGACTCCACTCTGGAACGCCTGGACGCCAACAAGGACGGCAAGCTTTCCAAGGATGAGATCGCCGCCGGCGTGCCGAAGCCAGGGACCGTGATGGTCGAGAAGGGCAATCCGGACACTGCCCGGATCATCATGGCGGCTCTGGCGGAATACCGGAAGAGCCACGCCGGCGTTCCCGCGCAAACGCTCAATGATCTGTCAAAAGACGGGCTGGTTCCCGCCGCGGCCCTGCTTTGCACCCTCGCCAACGGCCAGAAGTCGCCCTGGACCTATACCCCCGCGGGCCAGAAGCCGCTCGATCTCGACGCCGTGCTGCTTTACTCGCCGGGCCCGGTCGATGCCGCCGGCCACCTGATCATCGGAATGGGTGACGGCAAGGTGTTGGTGGCCAAGACCACCGACTTGGACATGCGGAAGGCACCGATCGTCCGGGTCAACGGAGTCCGTACCCATTGACCGGTTTTTTCTCTGAAAGTCATGGTGTTCCATAGGTTCAGGGCGGATTGACGCCATTTAGCGTGGACTCTCCGGCGACCTGTCCGGAGAATCCGCTTGCCGGTGCTCCCGGCGCCCACAGCACCGGAGGACCACCATGCTCTATCACTCCACGACCACCCCATCGCACCGGGTCGACCTGAAGGAAGCAATCCTGCGTTCACTGCCGCCTGACAATGGCCTCTACATGCCTGACGCCCTGCCGGTGCTGAGCTCCGACTTCTGGGCCATCTGGCGGGATCTGGAGTTTCAGGAAGTGGCCTATGCCGCCGCGCACGCCTTTTTCCAGGAAGACGTTCCGGCTGCCGCGCTGAAGGATATGGTTGAGGGTACCCTGACCTTTGAGGTGCCGCTGGTCTGCCTGTCTCCGGGTGACCATATCCTGGAGCTTTTCCATGGACCGACCCTGGCTTTCAAGGACTTCGGCGCGCGTTTCATGGCCCGGCTGATGGCCTGGCTGGTGCGGGGTGAAAGCCGCGAGCTGACCGTGCTGGTCGCCACTTCCGGCGATACCGGTGGTGCGGTGGCTTCCGCTTTCCACCAGGTCCCGGGCACCCGCGTGATCATCCTCTATCCGGAGGGCAAGGTCTCCGGCCTGCAGGAAAAGCAGCTGACCACCCTCGGCGACAACATTTCCGCGCTCGAAATCGCCGGCACCTTCGACGACTGCCAGCGCCTGGTGAAGTCCGCCTTCCTCGACCGCGAGCTGTCGGAGCGCCTGAACCTGACCTCCGCGAACTCGATCAATCTCGCGCGCCTGGTGCCGCAGAGCTTCTATTACCTGGAGGCCACCCGCCAGCTGCCTGAGGGAGTCGACCCGACCTTCGCCATCCCGTCCGGCAATTTCGGCAACCTGACCGCCGGCCTGCTGGCCGTGCAGCTCGGCCTGCCGGTCAAGCAGTTCATCGCTGCGACCAACATCAACGACGTGGTCCCGGCCTACCTCAAGTCCGGCACCTACGAGCCGCGACCCAGCACCGCCACCATCTCGAACGCGATGGATGTCGGCGCGCCGTCGAATTTCGCGCGCATGCAGGCGCTCTTCGGCAACTCGTGGGAAGCCATGCGCCAAAAGATCGTGGGCTACCGGATCAGCGACGACGAGACCCGCGCGGCGATCCGCGAGGTGAAGTCCCTCCACGACTACGAACTTGATCCTCACGGCGCCGTGGCCTGGATCGCCGCCCGCCGCTGGCGCGCAGCGAACCCGACCCACCCGACCATCGTGCTGGAAACCGCCCACCCGGCCAAGTTCCTGGACGTCATGGAGCATGAGCTCGGCAAGGGCGTGGTGGAAATCCCGGAACGGCTCGCGATTCTGGCCCATCGGGAGAAGGTGGCGGCGAAGCTTGCTCCTGACGAGGCCGCCTTCAAGGAGTGGCTGCTGGGGAACCGCTGATCCTGAAAAGATGCAGCGTCATCTTCGTCAAATCCTCCTTGTCCTCGGTCTCTTAGCGGCCGTGTCTCTCGCAGGCTGCGGCCTGACCGGAGTGGGATCGTCGCGGTCGCAAACGCCGCCTCATACCAAGATCGGCTACTCCTTCAAAAGCGGCGGCCAGGATCGGGAATTGTTTATCTGGAGCCATCTGAAATTGAGGCAGGGCGATACCACCAGCTTTGCGGAGGTCACTGCGTTGGACGGACGGAACTACGTCTTCGAGGATGGCCAGAAGCTGTCTTTCTCGCAGGGCCGGGTCATCCTTTCCGGAAAGAGCCAGGGTGTTTTGAGCGGCAGCTTCGTCCTCAGCGGCCACGAGTTGAAGACGGGGTTCATCCGGACGTTTGATTGAGGGGCGGTTTTTCCCAGGCCCATGTTGCTGGTACCTCCTTGACGCGCACGGCTCTTCGCCTCAGCGAAGCCTATGGCGAACGACAAGCTTCCGGATGGTTGGACCGAGTGGGACTGGAGCCGCCGCAAGGCTGCGCTGGCGCTTTTCCCTGCTCATCGCGATGAAGAAGAGCGCGAACTGGTCGCACGTCCCACCCTTTGGGACGGCGTCGATCCGAGCGAAGAGTGAGCTCTTTCCAGGCCCAAAAAAGGGGCGGCCGCGATTTGCAGCCACCCCTTTGCCTTAGACGAACAACCGGGAAAAGAAAGCCGGATGCGCGCACCGATCGATCTGATCAGGCGCGGCGGCGGCGCAGCAGGCTCACGAGGCCGCATGCGGCGATGAGCGATGCCGCCGAAGCTTCAGGAACGGCCTGGCCGCTGACAGCCATGATCGCCAGGTTGCCTTGTCCGGTGTTGCTGATGTCGAACGAGACGAGCTGCTTGGCCTGGTCATCACCATTGAGAGTGATGGAGGACTCATAGATGCTGATATTGTCCTGGGACTGGTAGAAGACGTTGGTATAGCCGTCGTCACTGCGGTTGGAGACGCGGTCGCCCACGATCAGGGCTGCCGTCTGGCTGCCGTCGTTGAACCAGTCGCCGCCGATTCCCGTCCCATTTGCGATCGTGTAGACCGAAGTCGTGGAATCGGAGAAATGCAGGGTCACGGTGGCGGAGGTCGGGCCGCCGGAGGTGCTGCCGTAAAGGGCCAGGGTGTTCAGGGAGGTCGGAATCGTGAGCGTGAGGGTGCCCTGGTTCGTTCCGTCCGTGGTATTCAGCAGCAGAGCGTTGCTCGCTGCGAAGTCCTGGAACTGGAAGGTGGCGCCGCTACCCGTGGCGCTCGTGTAGACGTTTTGCGTCAGTCCGCTCACGACTTGGGTGGCTCCGCCTGCCAGCGGGTAGGTGCCGGCTTCGCCCCAGGTCCAGTTTTCGTGGCTGCCCGGGCCGTTGTCCATGCTGCCCGTGATGGTGGTGTCGTAGGTGCCGCCGCCGTTGTTGATGACGATGTCCTGGTTCCAGCCGGTCACACCGATGGTGGTGATGGCGGCGTTGCCGAGCATCGGCGCGAGGGCCGACAATGCAGCGAGGGCTGCGAGGCTTGTGGTGAATTTTTTCATGGTGGTAATCGAGTGCTAGCAAAGGCAGGCCGGAAGGATCGGGAGGGGGAAACCCCAAACCTGTGAGGGCTACCAACCACGAATTCTGCTAGAAGTTCCAAAGGAGATTTCACAAAAAGTCATTTATCTTGTTTTAAACTGCATGATCTTACGGAGGATTGAACACCGTGATGCCTGAGAATCATGAGGATGCGTCATTTTTGTGCAGCTTCCCGGAACGTCCCGGCTGAGGTGCCAATCTCGCTACGTTGGGGCGGAAATCCGGTCGACGGAAAACATGCGACGATTCCTGAGCGGGAGAGGCGGTTCAGAGGCTTCCGGCGGCCCCTTTGAATTGACATTCCGTCCGATCGATTTCAGCGTGCAGCGTTCCTGCCGCAGCCAACTGACAGGACCGCCGACCATACTTCTGGAGGCTCTCAGCCGCGATCGCCGACCCCACGCAAGGGGGGCTGTTCGCCCACCTATGGATCTGACTCGCTTTCGGCGGAGGATTCACCGATCAATTAACCGCCGCCCATGTTATCGGCGGTGCAGATTCTTCATCTCCCTTCCCGTATCCTTCCATGAGCGATCCTGCCCATTCACCCGTCCGTCTCAGCGTCAGTGCCGAGGCCGCCCGCAATCTCGCCACCGCCACCGTCACCCCGCCACAGTGGGACGAGATCACGCCGCGGTGGCTGCACATCCTGCTGCCATGGGTCGACGTCGATGGCGGCGTCTACCGCGTCAACCGGGTGAAGCGCAAGCCGAGCGGGGTGACCGTGGACCTGCTGACCGTCGATGACGGCGAGCCGACGCTGCCGACCTCCTTCGTCGACTACGAAGAGGACCCGCGCGAATACCACCTCAGCACCATCCAGACGATCGTCCGCACCCACACGCGGGTCACCGATCTCTACAGCAACGCGATCGACCAGTTGCGCGAACAGGTCCGCCTGACGGTCGAGGCAGTAAAGGAGCGCGAAGAGCACGAACTGATCAACCACCCGAAGTTCGGCCTGCTCAATGCCGTCATCGAGTCGCAGCAGATCAAGACCCGCAAGGGCCCGCCAACACCGGACGATCTCGACGAGCTCATTTCGCTGGTCTGGAAGAAGCCTGCCTTTTTCCTCGCCCATCCCAAGGCGATCGCCGCCTTTGGCCGGGAAGCCACCCGCCGCGGCGTGCCGCCTCCGACCATCACTCTCTTCGGCTCGCCGTTCCTCACCTGGCGCGGGATTCCGCTGATCCCGAGCGACAAACTCCCGATCAACGATGGCAAGACCAGCATTCTGCTCCTGCGCGTGGGCGAGAAGCAGCGCGGCGTGGTTGGCCTGCAGAAAGCCGGCGTCGCCGGTGAGATCGAGCCGGGCCTGTCCGTGCGCTACATGAGCACCGACGTGAACTCGATCGCGTCCCACCTGGTGACGCGCTACTTCTCCGTGGCCAAGCTCGGTGAGGATGCAATCGCCCGTCTGGATGACGTCTCGATCGGCAACTACCACGAATATGTCTATCCCACGGCTTGATCTGCCCGCCCAGGCGCCAGGCCTGCCCGCGGAGCAGTTTCACACGGACGCGATCGCCCGTCTGGCGAACGAGCTCTTCAAGCAGGGACCTGCAGGCTCTGCCGCGCCCGCTTCTTCCGCGGCTCCCGCGTCTGCCCCCACGGCCATCGCGGGTCTGCCCTCGGGCTGGCACCCGGAGGGGATTCTCGGCGCGCCGGAACTCCAGGCTCCGGCGTCGTCCTCACCGGACGATCGCGACATCGCCCTCTCCGGCGGCTTTCCCTCGTCGTCCTCGCCCTCCGCTCCACCGCCGGTGCACCCGACGGTGGTCAGCTCCGAGCCTGCGCCCGCGGGCAAAGAGCAGGCGACCGAGAGCGGCGCGCATCGCCCCGGCGACGGCAACTCGCAGGAATTCGGCGAGCCTTCCTTTTACACGGAAGGACTGCGCGCCAACTCCCGGAACTCCGCGAGCCCTGAATCCCCTCACGCGGGTCTGGGCCTGCCGGGCTTCGAGGACAGTAGCGCGCCGGACTCCGGCTTCTACTTCCTGGAAGGCATCCCGAACGTCGACGTCTTCCAGCGTGGAGCCTCGCCGCGCGCCCGCCTGCCGGAGTTCAACATCGATGGCGTGCGCCGGGATTTCCCCGCGCTTCAGCAGCATGTGAACGGACGCCCGCTGGTGTGGCTGGACAATGCCGCCACGACCCACAAGCCGCAGAGCGTGATCGACGCGACCTCGAGCTTCTACTCGCGCGACAACTCGAACATCCATCGCGCGGCGCACACGCTGGCGGAACGCTCCACGCGGCTGTTCGAAGCGGGCCGGGAAAAGGTCCGCCAGTTTCTCGGCGCAGCGGACGCGAAGGAGATCGTTTTCGTTCGCGGCACCACCGAGGCCATCAATCTGGTCGCCCAGAGCTGGGGCCGGCAAAACATCGGCGCCGGGGATGAGATCATTCTCAGCCAGCTGGAGCACCACGCGAACATCGTCCCGTGGCAGATCCTGGCCGGTCAGGTCGGCGCGAAGCTGCGGGTGATTCCGATCAACGACCGCGGCGAACTGCTGGTGGAGGAGCTGCCGAAGCTGCTCAACGAGCGCACCAGGATCGTTTCGGTCACGCAGGTTTCGAACGCCCTCGGTACGGTGAATCCCGTAGAGGAAATCATCGCCATCGCGCATGCCCACGGCGTGCCGGTGTTGGTGGACGGCGCCCAGTCGACGCCGCACATGCCGATCAACGTCCAGACGATGAACGCGGACTTCTTCGTCTTTTCCGGGCATAAGATCTTTGGTCCGACCGGGATCGGCGCGCTTTACGGAAAGTCGCATCTGCTCGAGGCCATGCCGCCGTGGCAGGGCGGGGGCCACATGATCCAGGACGTGACCTTTGAGAAGACGATCTACAACCGGCCGCCGGAGAAGTTCGAGGCCGGCACCCCGGACATCGCCGGGGTGGTGGGGCTCGGCGCGGCGATCGACTACATGATCAGTCTCGGCATTCCCGCCCTCGCGGCCTATGAGCACTCGCTGCTGGAGTATGCCGAGGAGGCGCTGCGCTCGGTGCGCGGCGTGCGTCCCATCGGCACGGCGGCGAATAAGGCCAGCGTGTTCGGCTTCGTCATCCCGGGCATCCCGAATGACCGGATCGCCAAGCATCTCGACCAGCAGGGTATCGCTGTGCGGGCCGGGCATCACTGCGCCATGCCGGCCGTGCGGCACTTCGATATCGAGACCACCATCCGCCCGTCGCTGGCGTTTTACAACAACCGTGGCGATGTCGATGCCCTGATCGAGTCGCTGCATCAGATTGCCCGTCGCTGAGCGAAAGGCCTCCCGCTCCGCCCTGTCTGTCCCGTCCGATTCGAACGCATGATCCCGATCGACATTCCGGGCTTCGGCCCGTTGCGGCTGGTCCATCTGGTGATCGATTTCAATGGCACCCTGGCCATCGACCGCTGTCTGCACTTGGGCATCGGCCAGACGCTCCGGCATCTGGCCGAGCGCCTGGAGATCCACGTGGTGACGGGCGACGAGTCGGGGGACGCCATGAAACAGCTCGGCGATCTGCCGCTGCGCCTGACCCTGATCCAGGGCGGAAACCAGGCAGAGGCGAAACTGGACTATGTGAAGAGCCTGGGCGCTGAAAGCGTCGTGGCCATCGGCAACGGCCGCAACGATCACCTGATGATCGAGGCCGCGGCCCTGGGGATCGCCGTGATTCACAAGGAAGGCGCCGCGCAGCAGGTGATCCGCGCCTCCGATGTCGTGACCACCAGCGTCATCGATGCCCTCGACCTGCTGTTCCAACCGCGCCGCCTGATTTCCACGCTCCGTTCCTGATCGCATCCCACGCCTTTCCCGCCATGAAAACCATCACGCCTGAAGCTCTCGCCCCTCTCCTCGCCGCCGACCCGGCGCTGCCGGTGATCGATGTCCGCACGCCGCTGGAGTTCGATGAGACCCACCTCGCCCGTTCGCGGAATCTGCCGCTTGACCGGCTTTCCCCGCGCGATCTGCTCGAGCAGCAGGCCCTGCCGGTCGATGCTCCGATTTATCTGCTCTGTCGCTCCGGCCAGCGCGCGACCAAGGCGGCGGAACGTCTCGAGGCCGCCGGCTTTCAGCACGCCACGGTGGTCACCGGCGGCATTCTCGCCTGGGAGCAGGCCGGGCTGCCGGTCACCCGCGGCGAGTCAAAGGTCATCAGCCTGGAGCGCCAGGTCCGCATCGGTGCGGGCTCGCTGGTGTTCATCGGCGTCCTGCTCGGCTGGTTCGTCCACCCGGGCTTCTTCGGCCTGTCCGGCTTCGTCGGCGCGGGTCTTGTTTTTGCGGGTATCTCCGACTGGTGCGGCATGGGCCTGCTGCTGGCGAAGGCACCCTGGAATCAGCGAAAATCTTCATGAGCGATCTGCCGCTTTCCTTTTCCCAATACGACCGCGCGGAGGGCTCCGCCTTCGTCATGCCCTATGGGGAGTTCGTCCCCAAGCTGCTGGCCTCCTACGAACGCTTCGGCGGCATCAACAACGCCGACGCGATGAACCTGCCGTCCAAGCGGGCGGTGGGGGAGATCTGCGAGAGCCTGCTGCAGCTGCTCTTCCCTGGCTTTCACGACCTCGACGTGGTGCAGAACGGCAACCTCGCCGAGCTGACCGCGCGGCGGCTGTGGGATGTGGTGACGCGTCTGGAGGACCAGGTGCGCAAGAGCGTCCGCATCGGCAATCCGTCCGTGCCGACCGGCAAGACCCCGCCGATCATGCGCAAGTTCTGCCGCGCCCTGCACATCGTGCGGGAGGTGCTGCGGACCGACATTGATGCGGCCTACGCCAATGACCCCTCGGCGCGCAGCCGGGAGGAAATCATCCTGTCGTATCCCTTCATCGAGGCCATCGCGATCCAGCGCCTGGCGCACCGCCTGTTCCGGGCGGGCGCGCCGATCATCCCGCGCATGATGACGGAGTGGGCGCACAGCCGGACCGGGATCGACATCCATCCCGGGGCCAGCATTGGCTCGCACTTCTTCATCGACCACGGCACCGGCGTGGTGATCGGCGAAACCTGCTACATCGGCAACCGCTGCAAGATCTACCACGGGGTCACGCTCGGCACCCGCACCTTCATCAAGGACGAAGCCGGCCACGTGGTGAAGGGCCTGAAGCGCCACCCGGTGCTGGCGGATGACGTGACCATCTACCCGAACTCCACCATCCTCGGCGGCGACACGGTCATCGGCGAGAACTCCACCATCGGAGCGAACGTCTTTCTCATGCACAGCATCCCGGCGAATTCGCTGGTGATCTATGAGGAGAAAAACCTCAGCATCAAGACCAAGCCGCCGCGTGACGACTCCAAGAGCCAGGCGGACCTGCTCTGGTCGATCTGATTTCATTTCCCTCCTCCTGCCCAAGCCATGACCCCTCCTCCCACCTACTTCGGCCTCGACCACTACGTCGGCAGGACGCCGTTGCTGCGCCTGAAGAAACTGTCCGCTCTGACAGGCTGCGAAATACTAGGCAAGGCGGAGTTCATGAATCCAGGCGGCTCGGTGAAGGACCGCGCGGCCTATGGGATCATCACCGATGCCGAGCGGCGCGGGTTGCTGCAGCCGGGCGGAACCATTGTGGAAGGGACCGCGGGCAATACGGGCATCGGGCTTACGGTGATCGGCCAGGCGCGCGGCTACCGCACCGTCATCGTGATTCCCGACACCCAGGCGCCGGAGAAGATTGAGCAGCTGCGTGCCCTCGGCGCGGAGGTCATTCCCGTGCCGCCGAAGCCCTTCAGCGATCCCGGCAACTACAACCACATCGCCCGCGAGTTGGCGGCGGAGCGGGGCGGGTTCTGGGCCAACCAGTTCGACAACGTCGCGAACCGCCAGGCGCATTTCGGCACCACCGGCCCGGAGATCTGGGAACAGACCGGCGGCACCGTGAACGCCTTCGTCGCGGCGGTCGGGACCGGTGGCACCCTGGCGGGGACCTCGCAATTTCTCAAGACGCAGAACCCGAAGGTCGCGGCCGTCTGCGCGGATCCTTACGGCGCCGCGATGTGGTCGTGGTTCACGAATGGCAATCTGGATACCGATGATGGCGACTCGTTCGCGGAAGGCATCGGCCAGGGCAGGGTGACGAAGAACCTGGAGGATCTGGTGATCGATAAGGCCTACCGTATCGATGATCAGACGGCCCTTTCGGTAATCTATCAACTGCTGCGGGAGGAGGGGCTGCTGCTCGGTCTTTCCAGCGGCATCAACGTGGCCGGCGCGGTGCGGTATGCGCTGGAGCACGGGCCGGGCCTGACCATTGCGACCATCCTCTGTGACACCGGTTTGAAGTACCGGCAGAAGCTCTCGAATCCGGCCTGGCTGACGGAGAATGGCTTGGATCCGGATCTGCCGGTGGAGAGCGTGTTTGCGTGAAGGTGCTTCCAGCCATCTTCGACAA
>JAQGPE010000743.1 GCA_028293225.1 Akkermansiaceae bacterium
GTTCCTGCTGGCGATGTTCATCGTCCCGGAAAGCCCGCGCTGGCTGGTCGAAAATGGTCGCGCGGAGAAAGCCCGCGAGGTGCTGAGGAAGATTGGGGGCGAGAACTATGCCGAGGAAGTCTCCGGCACGATCCGGAAATCGGTGGCAAGCGAAAGCCAGAAAAGCGGTCAGGAGAGCGTCAGTCTCACTTCGCCCAAGATTCTCAAGATCCTGATGCTCGGCGTCGGCCTGGCCGTGTTCCAGCAGTGGTGCGGGATCAATGTGATCTTCAACTACGCCGCGGAGATCTTTCGTGCCGCCGGCTACAGCATCGACGACACGCTGAAGAACATCGCCTGGACCGGCTCGGTGAACCTGGTCTTCACGATTGTGGCGATGGCGGTGGTCGACAAGCTCGGCCGCCGTCCGCTGATGCTGATCGGTGCGGCCGGATTGGCAGTGATCTATTCACTGGTCGGCGTGTGCTATTTCAAAGGCATCACCGGTGGCGCCGTGCTCGGCCTGGTGCTGGGCGCGATCGGCTTCTACGCCGCGACGCTGGCGCCGGTGACCTGGGTGGTGATCTCGGAGATCTTCCCGAACCGGATCCGCGGCAAGGCGATGTCGATCTCGGTCTTCGCGCTTTGGACCGCCTGCTTCGTGCTCACCTACACCTTTCCTCTCCTCAATGAGCGCTACGGCCCGGCGAAGACCTTCTGGCTCTATGCCGGGATCTGCGCCGCCGGTTTTCTGATGGTCCTCTTCGCACTGCCCGAGACCAAGGGCAAGAGCCTGGAGCAGATCGAAAAAGACTTCGTGGACTAAGCTCCCCCACCCTTTCACCTACCCTTTTCCATCATGTCCGTTATCGCCAAAATTGAGCCGCTCGTGGTGCCCACCTATCCGGTCGGGACGCCTGAAAAGAATCCGCTGTTCTTCGAGAAGCGCGTCTACCAGGGATCGAACGGCAAGGTCTATCCGGTGCCCTTCATCGACAAGGTCTACGATCATCCGGTCGATACCACCTACCGATCGGCGCGGCTGGAGAATGACTTCGTGCGGCTGGTGATGCTGCCGGAAATCGGCGGGCGGATTTTCATCGGTCAGGACAAGCTGAATGCCGACTACGATTTCTTCTACCGGCAGGACGTGATCAAGCCAGCGCTGGTTGGGCTGGCGGGTCCGTGGATCTCCGGCGGGGTCGAGTTCAACTGGCCGCAGCATCACCGGCCGGGCACTTTCATGCCGGCGGATTTCTCGGTCGAGGAAGAGGCCGATGGCGCGCGGACGATCTGGTTCAGCGAGCATGATCCGATCCACCGGTTGAAGGGCATGCACGGCATCCGGCTGCGGCCCGGTTCGTCGCTGATCGAGCTGTGCGGCCGTCTCTACAACCGCACCGAAATGACCCGGACCTTCCTGTGGTGGGCCAACGTCGCGGCGCGGGTGCATGACCGCTACCAGTCATTCTTCCCCGCCGATGTCCACTATGTGGCCGACCACGCGGTGCGCGCTTCCTCATCCTTTCCGCTGGCGAACCATCCCTACTACGGCGTCGATTATCAGAACCGCCCGGGCGAGAACGACCTCGGCTGGTATAAGAATATCCCGGTGCCAACCAGCTACATGGTTTGCCAGACGCGGTTCGATTTCTTCGGCGGCTACGACTTCGAAGCGGACGGCGGTTTCGTGCACGTGGCGGATCGCGAGATCGCACCGGGCAAGAAGCAATGGACCTGGGGCAACCATGAATTCGGCTGGGCCTGGGACCGTGAACTCACCGATGAGAACGGCCCGTATGTGGAGCTGATGGCCGGAGTCTACACTGACAACCAGCCGGACTTCACCTACCTGCAGCCTTACGAGACCAAGACCTTCTCGCAGTTCTGGTGGCCGATCAAAGGACTGGGCCCGGTGCAGAATGCGAACACTCGCGCAGCGGTGCGGCTGGTGGTCAATGCCGACCGGTCGATCGAACTGGGAGTCGCGGTTTCCGAGGCCATTCCAGGTGCGCAGGTGATCCTGCGGGATGGCGACCGGGTTCTTTTCAAGGGAACGCTGGATCTGGCGCCGGGAGCCGCCTGGAAACAGGATGGGCTGAGCTTCAGTGGCGACGAAGAGACCTCGCTGCACGTCGTGCTGAGCGACGGAAAGGGCGAAGAGATTCTCGATTATCGGCCGGTGGACCGCGGTGCCCTGACGCGGGACCGGCAGGTCGCGACCGAGCCGCCGGCGCCGGAGGAGATCGCTTCGAGCGATGAGTTGTATTTCGGCGGCGAGCACCTGGAACAGTACCGCCACCCGACGCGCGATCCTGAGCTGTATTGGAATGAGGCGTTGAAACGGGACCCGAATGACTCCCGGGTTCATACCGCGCTCGGCCGCCGGGCGCTGGATCGCGGCGAGACCGAGGTCGCGCTGAGGCATCTGAAACTGGCGATTGGCCGGGTGACCTCGCGGCACCCGAATCCGGTCACGGGCGAGGCCCACTATTTCATGGGACTGGCCTTGAAGCGGGCCGGAAACCCGGTGGCGGCGAAGGATGCCCTTGCCAAGGCAGCCTGGAGCTATGCCTGGCGGGCGGCGGCGAACTACCAGCTCGCGACGCTCGATTGTCTGCGTGGCGATTGGAAGAAGGCGCTGGCCCGCCTTGAGGAGAGCCTCGATACGAGCCGCCAAAACAACAAGGCGAGGACGCTGAAGGCGCGCGTGCTGCGTGAGCTGGGACGGGTTGGTGAGGCGAAGGCCGAACTGGACTCCCTGCTCGCGGTCGATCCGCTGGATCACTGGGCGCGCTGGGAGATCAGCATCGGTGGCGACCGGTCGCTCTTTTCGGAGCAAAGCCGCAATGATGCCCAGTCGATTCTGGACGTGGCGCTGGACATGCGCGAGGCCGGCTTCAATGCCGATGCGCTGGAACTGCTTGATTGGCATCACCGCCATCCGGTCAGTCCGGTCGCGGTGCCGAACCCGCTCGAGCGCTCGCCGATGACCTGGTATCTGAAAGCCCTGCTGCTTGCGGAGAGTGGCGGCGATTTCCAGGCGGCCCTGGCCGAAGCGCGCGCGCAGTCGCCGGACCGCTTTTTCCCTTCACGGGTGGAAGAAGCCGCGGTGTTGGAATGGGCGGTCGCCCAGCCGGGAGGCGATGCCAGTGCGGCGTATGCGCTCGGCAATTTCTACTATGACCGCCGTCGCCACGAGGACGCGATCCGGAGCTGGGAGAAATCGAGGCACGACGATGCGACGTTGGCGACGGTGCACCGCAACCTGGGGATCGGGTATTGGAATGCCCGCCGCGACGGACAGGCCGCACGACGCAGCTATGAGGCGGCGATTGAGGCCGACCCGGCGGATGCGCGGATCATTTCCGAGTTCGACCAGCTGCGGAAGAAGCTCAACGAGCCTCTCGACGAGCGGCTGGCTTTCCTGGAGGAACATCCCGTCCAGGTGGGCGAACGCGATGACGCCACTGTCGAACTGGCGACCCTTTACAATCTGACCAATCGGCCGCAGCAGGCGCTGGATCTGATCACCTCCCGGCGCTTCCACCCGTGGGAAGGCGGCGAAGGCTCGGTACTGCGGCAGTATACCCAAGCGCGGTTGTTGCTGGGTCAGGCAGTCCTGAGCC
>JAQGPE010000068.1 GCA_028293225.1 Akkermansiaceae bacterium
CGGCGGCGCGGCAGCCGGCGGGGGTCCGGCGCGGGGCGGAGCCGCGGGTGCGGGTGCTGAACCGGGACGAATCCGCCGGGGCGTGCCGGTGCGCGGACTGCGAGGCGGTATCGATCGCCCTGCCGGACGCCAGTGTGGCGGCGGCGCGGGGAGCGGCCTGCCCGAAGTGCGGAGGTGGCCGTCTCGAACCCGGCGTGGTGGATTTATCGACCACGGAGCTGGGGGAAATGCTGGGAAATTTCGCCCGCTCCGGCGTGTGGTTCAACGCCACCGCCCCCGCAGGGACCCGGGCCAAGGTGCTGCTGGAAGAGGGCGACGCGAGGTATGCCTACCGCTGCGTGAAGTGCGGCGTGGTGATGGTGGCGGTGATCAAGTGGTAGAGACCCCGCGTGGGATCGAGCAGGGCGTCTCAGCGGCGCGGGAAGCCGGGTATGAGGGCGGCTACAATGGGGGTAGTAGTCGAAAAGAGGTGGCGGCGCGGAGGTTCACCCGTGCAGCGGATACGAACCATTCTTTCCGGCGAGGAAGCATTCGTCAGTAGGGGGCTAGTCCGGGCTGGGTCAGCCACAGGAGGCCGGGAAGACTCGACTCGATGGCGCTGGACGGGCTGATCACGCTCGCGATTCCGGAAACCCCGGTGAGCAGACCGACGACCTTCCGGTTGCCGGTGTTGTAGACGGCCGAGCCGGAGTCGCCTTTCGCGGCGAAACTGGCGCCGAGGGCGATGTAGACGCCGGTGAAAATAGCGACCCTGTGATCATAGTCCACGGGGACGTCCGCATCGGCGGAGTGGAGCAATGCTTGTTTCAGATCGGTGGCTTGGCCGTATTTGGAGACCCTCGCCTCTGGCCAGCCGCCATCGTCGTAGTCCTCAAACTCCGGCGCGCCCGTTCCCTCGAACGGTAGAAACCCCGGAATGACGGGATCGTAGGCGATGCCGTCTTCCAAGCGGGCAAGGGCGACGTCGACCCGGTTCTTGTTGCTGGTGGAAACCGGTACGATGGCCTTCACGGTGGCGATCTGCCGGTAGTCCCGGAAGGCGATGGAGGGCTGGTAGACCGGCTCCCCCACACCGAGGCGGAGATCCGGAGAGAGGACGTGGCAGTTCGTGATGAGGCAGACATCGCCATCCCGGTCCCGGACAAATCCGCCGAGGGTGCCGGGCGCGCCACCCGCCACCTGGATCTGAGCTCCAGGGATGAGGGGATCCAGCCGATTAAACAGAACGGGTCCTGCGGCACAGTGGATGGTTCCGCAGGCGATGACATCGCAAGGCAGGCCGGCGATGGTCCTGGGCAGAACGAGCCGCCGGTCGAGCTGGGAAAGCGGGAGTTTTTTCTTCACATAGAAGGTGATCGCCGGCTTTCCCTGGGGCTTGCGGCCGGTGAATTTCTCTCCCCTTCCGACGCCGACCAGGTTCGTGTAAATCCCGGGCGCCGCCTTGGAGTGGAGAATCTTTTTCCCGCGCCGCGATACGCCGAGGAACCGCTCCGAGGCCTCACACTTCGCCTGACGGAAATCCGACTGCGGGGAGGTCAGATACCAACCGAGGGATTTTCTCCGGCTGGCCATAAGTCAGGGCTTGGGCTTCTGCAGGGTTTCGATATCGCTCTTGAGTTGGAGGATTGCCTTCTTCCTCGTCAGCTCCGAGACATAGTCATCCTTCGCATCACGGGCCGCAGCGGCATCGATGGCTCCGGACACCGAGGCGCCGGCAGTGGTGATGAGGCCGGGGTCGAAGGCTTCGCCGCCCATGGTGGTGGCCTTCAGGGCGCCGGTGACGGGATCGAGTTCGACATTGGAAGTGATCTTGTGGCTGGCGGTGGTGGCAGGCAGGAAGGCGACGCAGCCCTGCTGGCCGATGTAGGTCTGTTTGACCACCTTTGGCGAAGGGTCTCCGCCCGCGTAAACGGCGACGGTGCTGGGAGCCGGGATGCGGTAGTGCCAGCCACGCTCTTGTTTTCCCTTCAGTTGCTTGTTCCAGAACTCCGCTTCCTTGGGGATCTGCGATTTGAGGGTGACGATGACCGAGAGTTCGCCGGTGGCCTTGTTCGACCAGAAATCCGACTTGGGAAATGTTTCGGGGAGGATGTGCTCTCCATAGGTGATTTTCCCGTTTTTCAGGGTCAGAAGTGTTTTAGACTCGACGTTCGGGCCCTCGAAATCGTCTGGAAGCCTGGATGGGGGGGTCCAGCGGAACTGGCTGACCCAGGTGCTCTTTTCCTTGGCCGCGCTGGCAAACTCCGCTCGCAGCTTGTCTCTTTCGGCGGCGTAGTAGGCGTAGTCCGTGCTGGTCCTGGGGGTTGCCATCAGGGCTTCCACGCTCTTGAGTTTCTTGAATTCCTCCACGGCATTCTGGACCTCTCGATAGGCCTTCTTCCGCTCTGCCCGGAATCGCTTCCAAGCGATGTAGTCCTTCGCGAAATCGACGTTCTTTTTGTTCGTATCATTCTGCGCGAGGGTTTTGAGGAGAGGGTATTCTTCGCCTTTCTGTTGGTCGTCGGCCAGGTTCTCCGAGATGAGCTTGTCGATCTGGCCGACGGTGTCGGACTCGCTGCCGCTGAGCATCACTGCAAGGCCGGCACTGAGCGCCTCCTTGGTCAGGAATTTGCCCTCTTCGTTGAAGTCGTCGTTGAGGTGTTCGCGGAGTTGGGCGAGGCCGGGTGCTTCCATGCGGGCGAAGGCATCTCCGCTGGCCGCCGCGAAGGCGGACGTTCCCACCTTCGCCACAGCACCCAGAGTGGAGACGGCGAACTCGACGGACTTGTTCTCCACGCTGCCGGTGCCGGTGGTGAGGACGCCCTCGCCATTGACGGTGACCACCTGATTGAAGGTCTTGAAGGGGCCCGAGGGAAAGACGAGGACGAATTTTTCCGCAGGATCCCGCTCGCCGGCGAAGGAAAGGGTGACCTCATCTCCGATGCTGTAGGATATCTTGTCCGGTGACAGGTTTGCCGCGATCCCGAGAAATGGCCTGGCGTAGAAGGCATAGGGAGCCCTGCCGCTGACGGTCTTTTCGACCGGGATGCTGGCGACCACGACGGTGGCAGGCAGATAGTAGGTGGCACCGGACTTATCCACCAGGCCGCCTGTGGATTTCACTACTGTTTGATGGGCGCAGCCCGTGAGGGCGGCAGGGAGCGAAATGAGCGCGAATGTTGTCTTGAGGTCCATATCCAAGGTCGGGAGGGAGGGAGGATAGAGGCTCCGCGATATGCGGAAGAATGGTCGCACTGTTTCAGCGAAGGCGAGTTCTGACGAGGATAATCTAACATATTTATAGGTGATTGATGGGGTATTGATATGAATGAGATGCTATGGATAGTTTGAATATCCGGAGCCGCGCCATTCCTGCCGCTGGCAGGCTGCCGGGTGGGTCGGCCTGGTTGAACGCGAAGAACCCCTCGCGGAGATTCTCCGGCCGGGGCGGACGATCCTCTTTTCATCCCATCCCCCCGGTCATTGCCGGGCAAAACGGAGAAATAGGAATGACAGGGAATTGACCTGGCGGGTGCTGGTCTGATGGGGCGGTGACCGGCTGATGAAGAGAGGCCGCGCGGCGGGCCTATTTCCCGAGCTTCTTCAGGCGGATGTTTTTGAACTCGATCTTCATCGGCGGGCCGACGTGGACCTGCACGCCGAGGAGGCCGGAGAGGCGGCGCTTGTCGGGGTCGTTGTCGACGACTTCGGCCATCAGGACGCCATTGGTGAAGTGCTGGAGGCGGTTGCCGCGGGCGACGATGTGGACGTGGTTCCAGTCCTCCTTCAGGACTTTTTTCTGCAGCTCCGCGCGGTCGCCGAGTTCCTTGACGACCTGCGGCTTTTCCCCGGGGGAGAGGACGACGCTCTGGCCGCGGTAGGCGAGGAAGGTGCGGCCGCGCTCCTCGTAGTTCTGGCCGCTCCAGGCGTCCTGGCCGTCGATGTCGTCCTGGTAGCCTTCCATGGCGTATTTCACGCCGGTGACGTCGATGCTGCGGTAGTTGATGCCGCTGTTGCCCTGGGCGGAGACGCGGTAGTCGGCGGTGAGTTCGAAGTCGGCCAGCTCCCCGCCGCGCCAGACGATGAAGGAGTTCTGCTTGAGCAGGGTTTCCGGGGTGACTTCGCCGGTGAGGACGCCGTTTTCCGCGCGCCAGTAGACGGGGTCGCCTTCCCAGTTTTTCAGGGTGCCGTCGAAGATGGAGACGAAGCCCTCCTTTTCATCGGGAGGGGTGGCCGGGATTTCTACGGCAGGTGTCGTAGTTGAAGGTGCGGCTTGATCCTCCGCGGCGCCGGCCGGGTGGCCGGAGAGGGCGAGCAGGAGGAGTGCTACGGCGGCGGTAGTAGCAGCCGGAAAGGCGGGGAAAGCGGGAGCGACGCGGAATTTCACATCTGCAGCTGACACGAATCCATTCTTTCGCGCCAGCGGGGATTGCGTCAGGCGGGTGGGAGGGCGGCGGCGCCCCTGCGGAAACGGCGGCGTGATAGAGACAGCGCGAGCAGCCAGAGCGGGATGACGATGGCGAGCAGGAGCCAGTAGGGGAGGGTGAGGGAGCGGTCGAGAAAATGGTAGCGCTCCTGGGTGCCGCTGACGAACTGGCGGCCGTCCCAGTAAATGTAGCTGGTGCTCCAACGGGGAGGGGGGAAGAGCAACGGAGAAACGTCACCGGCCGGCGGCTGAAGGAATTCCCACGCCCATCTGGAAGCGGAAGGACCGGAGCGGGGGGGGGGGCAACACCCATCCGGAAGCGGAAGGATCGAGGTGGGCCTCGCAGCGGGTCAAGCTGACGGCGGACTGCCACGAGCATATCGAGGCCGGGTAACGGCTGGCTCTGGCAAGGTGTTGCCATGACATGACCCAGGCGAAAAGCAGGAAGACGGTGAGGAAAAGGCCGCCCCAGAAAAGCGGCGAGCGGCGCAGGGATGGAGCTGGCAGGTCCGGGTGCTGCGTCATGCGGGGGCGAGGCTATCGGGATGGCCGGCGGGAGCAAAGGTGAAGATGAATTGGCCGGTGGGGGTGGGCGAGCGGCCGGGAAGCGAGCGCCTGGAAGCCGCTTGGCAGGGGTGGGGCGGCGCCGGTTCCGTCAGGAGGGCAGCAGAGGGAAGCGGGTGGGTTCCGACTCGATGGTGCCCGGTGCCTGGGGTAGATTGACAGGGGTAAGCCAGGGCAGGAAGTAGGTGACGCAGGGGGTCTCCGCCCGCATGCGTTCGACGTTTTCCGCCCCGTGCAGGAAGAGGAGGATCTGCCAGCTGTCGAGACGGGTCCCGGTGTTCCAGAGGCGGAGAAACCGGGTCAGGGCGCGGGCGACGTGGGTGGTGGTGAGTTCGTCCATGTTCTCGAAGGGATCGTCGAGCACGATGGTGTGGAGGAGGTTCTCTTTCCGGCCGAAGGCGCAGAGGATGAAGAGGGAGAGGGCGGAGCTGTTGAGTTCGGCGGTATTGAGCAGGAGCGAGGCGGGGCTGCCGTCGATCTTCTGGTCGAACTGGTCGCCGTCGAGCTGGGTGTCGATGTCGGGGTAGGCCCAGCGCGCCGGGGTCATGAGGGCGGTGAGCTCGTTGATGGCGTGGTTCAGGGGGCCGTTGACGGAGTCCTGGAAGCTTTGGAAAGCCCTGGTGCCTTGTTCGGCGGCGACGTGCATGGCGGCGGAGAGCTGCAGGAGGCTCTGGTAGGTCGCCGAGGGTGGCTGGGGGGAGAGAAGGCCGCTGTGCTGGACGCGAGCGAAGTCGGCGGCCCATCTCTTCATTTCATCGGC
>JAQGPE010000741.1 GCA_028293225.1 Akkermansiaceae bacterium
GGTGGATCGGAATGTCGTATTTCGCAGCCAGCGCCACCACCTCGCGCTGTAGCGCATCCGGGGCGACGAAGCCGTTTTCCAAGCCGCTCTTCCAGGCCTCCAGCCCGGCTTCGCGCTCCTCCACCGGCCTGGTGTTGTCGTCCGCCAGATCGTCGATGACCCGGCAGAACGCGTAGAAGACCACCATCCCGTCACGCCGGTCCTTCGGCAGGATATGCAGCGCAAAGGCCAGATTCGACTTCGCCTGGCGGGTGATTTCGGAGGCTTCAGTCATCTTGGGGTGCGGCCAGCATGCATCATTGGGTCCGTCACGGCCATGCGTGCATTTGCGCAGCCTTCGCAACTCATTTATTTGATGAAGCCCCAGTGCCCGGTGGTGATCGGCCACAGCGCGAACAGCCCCGGCCCCACGACGTTGTATTCCTTCACGGTGCCCCAGTATCGGGAGTCCAGCGAATTGTAGGTATTGTCCCCCAGCGCCAGATACTCGCGCATTCCCCGCGCGGCATCCTTGTCGGCCAGAGTGACGACCTTGTTCGGTGAATTAAGGAAGGAAGATCCTTCGCTATGGGGTCCATAGCGGGCGGCTACGGAGCTATAACCCGGGGTCGCGCCTGGAGGCGGAGCATACAGGCCTTTGGCGTCGGCCACCCGCTGCATCTGCCATTCGGAAGCGACCTTGCCGTTGATGATCACGTCGGGGTTCCTGATTTGAACGGTATCGCCGGGTACCGCGCAGAGACGCTTGATGTAGTGATCCGCGGCTTTCTGGTCGTTCATTGAGCCCGGAGCGTCCCCGTCGGTATTCAGGTTACGGGTATCGAACACCATGACCTCGCCCCGCTTGGGGGTCCGGAAGTTGTAGGAAATCTTGTCGACCAGCACCAGGTCGCCCGTATCGATCCATCCTCTCAGGATCGGCTGTCCCGCCTTGAACTGAATCCTGCGGTCGCCTTCGTAAAAGGGCTGCGCGGCTTCGTTTCTCGCCGCGGGAATGATGATTTCGCTCTTGTCGCTCATCACCACGGCGGTCCGGGTGAAAAGGAACCAGGAGCGGTCCTCCACGTGATCCATGTGAGCCTCGCTCGTCGCGACGATGTTCTGATAGGAGCGGCCTCTCAGCAGGCCCTCCGCCCAGCGCTGGCCAAACCACGGCTCCTTGTAGTCCGGGTCGCTGCGGTGATTGTTGACGATGATCCCGTTCAGCGTCGGCTGCATCGAGCCGGTCGGGATCCGGAACGGCTGCAGCACATACGCCCGCAGCCCCAGCGCCACCACCAGCGCCACCCAGATCACCTCGACCTGCTCCTCCCACCACGCCTGGGCCGGGAACATCGGCAGCGCCTTCTCACAGGTGTTCCGCAGCTGCTTGCCCGCTTCTTCGGCCTTCGCCTTGTCGTCGGCCTTGATCGCCGCCAGCAGGTCGGCCCGCCGCGACTCGATCTCGTCGATGCGGTCCTGCTTCAGCAGATCGCGTTTGTAATTGAGAAATTTCTTCGCGCCCTTGTGGAGGAGCTTCGCCTCTTTCTTCCATTTCGGCGTGAACATGGCCGGGACTCTCGCGACAGAGCCGTCCGCTTGCAAGCGCGGCGTTGCGGGGAAAAGAGCGCCGTTTCGATCCGCGTTTGAAGCATTCCCATCCGTGGAATGGCCTAAATAAATGCCCCTCCCCACCGTTATCTTATTACCGCCCGCCCCAGGCAAAGTCGCAATCCGGTTACGCTTCCGGAGTTGAAATCCATCCGAAACCCCGCTTTCTCAGGTCATGAAACCCTCGGTCGTACTCTTACCCCTCGCGCTCCTCTGTCTACCCCTCCAGGCCAAGATCGGCGAATGGCGGGTGCTGAAGGACGGCGAGGGCGGCTCCGTCAAAGCCCGCTTCGAAGGCCTGAAAAACGATCACTACCTCCTCCGCCGCGAGTCCGACGGCAAGCTGTTCGAGGTTTCGCCCGGCCTTCTCAGCCCGGAGGACCGCACCGAGTTCTACTCCCAGGCCAGCATCCTTTCCCAGGAACTCCGTGACCTCGGCCGCATGGCCGACCACGACCTCTTCTCCGGCACCCCCTTCGAAGAGCGCAAGGCCACCGAACTCGCCGGCGCCCTCGCCCTCCCCCAGCAGTCGAAGACCAAGCACAACGCCAGCTGGCGCCTCTACGCCAGTGAAAGCTACCGCCTCTTCGGCGCCCGTCCCTACTCCGTCGCCCTCTACTCCAGTGAGGACGGCACCGTCCAGTCCCTCTCCGCCGTCTACGCCAACAAGGGCGACTTCAAAAGCGGCGTCGGCTCCGGCGAAGACCACTTCAACGGCAAGTCGGAAGCGGACGTGGCCAGCCTGAACAAGGCGATGACCGCCGACCACGACGCCATCCTCTCCCGCATCAAGGGCGTCCTCGGCGACCCGGTCACCCAGCGCTACGGCGAAGGCAAGGCCCGCACCACCGTCCTGCGCTGGGACTGGAACGGCCAGTCGCTACTCCTCTCCGACGTCGCCGGCGAATACGTCTCCCTTTCCATCGTCCCGCTCGATGTCGTCAACGCCGGCGGCAAGACCGCCAAGATCGGCGACAAGGATCTCAAGGAGCAGCTCCGCACCGACGTCGTGAAAAATGACAACGGCGACGTCTACCTCGGCCAGATCCCCATGGTCGACCAGGGCCCGAAAGGCTACTGCGTCCCCGCCACCTTTGAGCGCGCCATGCGCACCATGGGCCTCGACGCCGACATGTACATGCTCGCCATGGTCGGCCAGACCGCCATGGGCGGCGGCACCTCGGTGGAGAACCTGCTCAACAACATCCGCTTCCAGGTCCGCAGCAAGGGCCGCCGCACCAAGGACGAAAAGGTCAAGGAACTCAAGATCCGCGACGTGAAGCACTACATCGACGAGGGCATCCCCTGCATGTGGACCCTCCGCTCGCTGAAGGAATACAACGAGGTCGCCAACGAAAACACCTCCAAGCGCCGCAAGGTCACCGAC
>JAQGPE010000763.1 GCA_028293225.1 Akkermansiaceae bacterium
TTCGATCGGACGGTAAGAGCGCGCTTCCAGCCGCTGGGACTTGTCCCCGACGATGGAGGGAGATCTCCAGAGACCTTGTGGAAGATTCAGGAGATGCTCTGTCCGCTCCACGTCGTGGATCATGTTCACTCCAAACTTGCCATGAGTGAAGGTGGTGCAACGGCCTTCCTCCTCCAATGCCAGGAATCGCCACATTGAGGCGGCGTTGACCATGGAGATGCTTCCCTGCATGAGGAACACCTCGAACCCTGCCGCCACGAGAAGATCGACGAATTCCGCCATGTCGGCGGCAAGATAAACCCGCATGACCACTTGTGGCCGGGCGGCCTTGATCGCGTAGGCGCCTTCAAGGAGTTGATCCAGCTCGAAACGGCCACGGGTGCCTCTGCTCCCATGAAGGCTGGATGGGCTGTCGGAAATGGGTTTATTGCCGGCGTTCAGCCCTTTTCCCGGATGGTGGCAGAGGGAGGTAACGACCATGTGGTTGCCCTTTTGGCGGTTGAAAGTTTTTGCAACCGCGAGCCACTCATCCATTTCTTTCTCTTCATCTGAAGTGACTCGCGCTTGGTAGTCCGCAAGCATCTCGTCAGTCAAAAAGGGATAGATGTTATTCCAACTCACGGGGTTTTCTGACCCTCCGGGGAGGGCCCTTCAAGCTTGCAGTAACCAAAAAAGAAACCCCTGCCGGCGCATTGTCGCTGGTGTGAAGATCCACCTCATTTTGTTGGGCCGGTCCATAACCCCGGACCCGGCCGAGGGGCTGCGCAAACCCGCGGAGGGACGTCAAGACCGCTGATGTCCGGACTCGTCAGATCGCGCGTTCACCGGCGCATGCTTCAGCGGCCCGCAGAACGTACGGTAGCCGGAACGAATGCTCGACTCGCCGGAGGAGACGTCGTCGGCGCTTCGTTGAGATGGCGAGCCGATGATCAAAAAGCAGTGACCTTCGCAAGGTCGGATTGGCTTCCAAAAGTGGCGCTTTATCGGCACAGAGGATTTCCTCCGATCAAGTTGATCTTCTGTAAAGTTCTGATTATAAGTGCCACCGACCGGACTCGAACCGGTACGCCGTTGTAGGGCAGCGGATTTTAAGTCCGCAGTGTCTACCATTTCACCACGGTGGCATCTTGAGGAAAGCGTCCGTCGCCGGTGGTAAAGCGGGCGACGGCTGAGGGAGGGCTGTAGCGATTGCAGCAGGGAGGGTCAATCTCAAGCCCTGCTGTCAGGCCTCACTGGCGGGACTTGATGGAGGCGGCGGCGGCGTCGATCATGCCCCTGATCTCACCGGTGGCGCCGGGGCGGGCGGCTTCGATCACCGGCAGGCTTTTGGCGGTGCCGATGCGACCGAGGATGCGGATGGCCGACATCTTCAAGGTCGGGGGAAGATTGGGGAAGCGGGTGAGCAGGGTCGGTTCGGCGCCCGCGCCCAGGTTGGCGTAGGCGGTTTCCCATTTGGTGGCATCGGCGACCCAGAGTTCATCCACCATCGGCAGGGCCGAGATGTCGCGACGCTTGGCCAGGAAGGAGATCAGCGTCTCGGGCATCTCGAATTTGTCGGCACGGATTTTTTCGGCGGCGGCGCGGACGGCTTCCAGGGAGCCGTCGCCATCCTGGGACCAGGTTTCCAGCGCCTGGGCGATCTGACCCTGCATGTCGCGATCGCTTTCCTTCAGCAACTGCTGCATGCGCTTGGAGATGTCCGGGCGGTAGCTCTTCGGCTCGACGTTGGTGAGGTGCTGGATGGCGTGGCGGGCACGCTCCAGGTCGATGCTTTCCAGCTCGCGGCGGTTGAGTTCGTAGAAGGACGGGTTGTTCGGGTCGGTCAGCTTGTCCAGCGGGCCTTCCTGGAAGGCGTCATTGCGCATCACGACTTCCACCACGCGCAGGTCCGGAAAGGTGCGCTTCACTTCGCCGAAGCGTTTGCAGACCTCCGCCAGCTTATCGAGGTCGTCGTCCACGCCGATGAGGACCATGAGATAGTCCGGAGGGCGGGGATACATGTGGGAGCTGTCGGTGGCATCGGTGGCGCGGATGATGTAGTTGCCGACCTGGGGCTTGTGATACTCCTTCAGATCGCGGAGCCAGACGCCCAGCGTGGCCTTGCCGGGGATAGCGCTGTTCCGGACGGTCTCCTTTTCCAGAGCGGAATAGCCCATCTCCTTCTTGATCTCCTCCATCTCGCCTTCAGGAGTGACCGGCTTTTCACTGTTCTGGTCGATCAGGGCGGACAGCTCGTCGCTGCTTTGCTTCAAACCGACCTGGTTCTTGCCGGTCTTGATATCCGGTTTGATGAAGAAGGGCAGTGCGATGACTCCGGCGGAGATGACCAGGGCGGAAAGCAGGGCTTTCGCGCGGGCCTGCGGATTGGCGGCCGCGATCAGAGCGGTGGCGACCAGGGAGCCAAAGACCGCCAGCATCAGGCGCTTGGTCAGGTCGGCGCCGTCCAGCATGCCGCCGGGCGTGTTGCCGAAGGCCAGCAGGTAAACCAGCATGACGATGATGACCGCGGCGATCATGCCGCAAAGCAACCGCAGCGGCGAGGTAGGGCCGGTGCCGCGCTGTGGGAGAGGATCCTGGTTGTAGTGAGCGGGCTGGAAGCCGGCCGGCAGGGAGGAGGCCATGGGAACGCGGGAAAAGCGCTCCAGATTCATGTCCTTGCGGTCGCCGGGGTAGTGGCGCTTGCTGCGCACCAGCACGTCGTCATTCACCCGGAAGCGGTGCTCGCAGGTGCCGCACTCGACCATGCGACCCATCAGATCGGGTCCAACCTTGAAGCGCTGCCCGCAGCTCGGGCAACGGATCGGCAGGGTGTCATCAATGGGTCCTTCAGCCATGTCCGGGCCAGCATCGGTGGTTGGCACGGCCAATGCAATACCGGGACGGTTGAAAATCCTCCAGAGCGCGGCATGCAGGACAGTGCTAGAGTCGCCGCCATGAAAGGAACCTGGAGAGCGTTCGCTCTGGCCTGCTGCCTGGCGGGATCCGTCCGCTCGGCCCCGCTGCAGGTGCTGGCGATCGGCGACAGCATGACAGAGGAGTATGCCTACGAGCTGCCGTTTTCCGCGCCGGATTCGGATCCGACCAATGCCAATGTGCGCAATTGGCCTGAGCTGCTGCGGATTTTCCGGCCGGAGGACGCGACCCTGGGGCCCTATGAGACGGGCGTGGCGTATGCCGATCTGCGCGACGGCGGGCACGAGTGGAATTTCGGTATCCCGGGCTTCACGACGACGAACTGGGTCAACTTGATCAATACCGACAATCAGTTCGACTACCCCAGCGGCGAGCCCTTCGGCCCGCTCTACTATGTCACCCGGCAGAGCTTGAAAGGGGAGCTGCCCTATGCCCAGGCGGTGGTGATCCTGTTAGGGGCAAATGATTTGAAACAGGCGTATAATGACATCTTCAACAACACCGAGGGACCTACCTATTTCAACGCGCTGGTGATCCGGCTGACGCTGATTCACAACTGGGTGCGGTCCTTCACCAAGGTGCCGATTGTCATTTGCACGGTGCCGGATGTCGGGGCGACGCCGGATGTCTCTTCCACCTACAGCGATCCGGTCCGGATCGCGAATGCGCGAGCCAAGATCGCCGCGATGAACCAGAGCATCGTGGCCATGGCCGCCTCAAAAGGGGCGACGGTGGCGCGGCTGGACCTGGTGACGGACCGGGTTTTCGACGAGCACCCGCTGCAGGTCAACGGCACCGTTTTCACCATTGGCGGAGCGCCGGAGAATCCCCCCGACCATGCCTTCTGCAAGGACGGCTTCCACCCGGCGACCATGGCGCAGGCCCTGATCGCCAACGAAATCATGGGTGCGCTGAACACCGCCACCGGGCGGACGATCCCGCCGTTCACCAACCGCGAGATCCTGAAGAACCTGCTGGGGCTGAATCCCGACCAGCCCTATCTGAGCTGGGCGGCCAGCCACGGTGGGGCGACCGACCCGGCGGCGGATCCCGACGGGGATGGCGTGCCGAATCTGGCCGAGTATCTCCTGGGCAGCTCGCCGGCAGCGGGGGGATCGCCCTTCACCGGCAGCTATACTCCAGGCGGGATCCTGGGCTGGCATCCGGATCCCGTGGCGGCGAGGTATGGCGACCTGATCGCTGAGGAATCCGCGGATCTCCAGGGCTGGACGCCGGTCCCGGCCGGGCGGTTGACTCAGGGGGAAGCGGGCCAGGTGCAGGTAACTCCGGCGGTGAGCCAGCCCGCGGGATTTGTAAGACTGCGGGCCGCCGTGAAGCCGTAAGCAGGCAGGGCGGACTTGAGATTTTCCGAGGAGCGGCGAAACTCCTTCCGAACCCCCTGAATTTTCCCCCGAACCCATGCCCGCCCCCGGAATTCTCGATGAAGAGCAGCTCACGATGTGCATGAGCGGCGACGAAGCGGAAGATCGCGATCTGATCACCCTCGGCCTGGAGGAAACCGTGACTCTGATGTTGAAGATGGGCGCGGCCTTTGAAACCGGGGACGATGACATCTGGCGGCGGGCGGCACACCGGGGCAAGGGCTCCTGTGCCACGCTGGGCATGAAAGAACTGGCGGCGATCTTCGCCGATGCGGAGCGCGATGATGGCTCGGCGGCGGTGCGAAAGGGCATTTTGGTGAGCCTCCCCCCGGCGCTGGAACGGACCCGCGCCGCGATGCGGGAACTCCTCAGCAGCGCGCTGGTGCCATGACCCCCGGCCGGGCGGTCATCATCGGTGCGTCATCCGGGATCGGACTGGAAATCGCCCGCCTGCACCTCAGCCAAGGCTGGCGGGTGGCCGTGGCGGCGCGGCGGGAATCGCTGCTGCGCGAGCTTTTTTCGGCCAGCGTGCCGGCGGGGTGCATCGCCGCGCTGGACGTCACGGCTGAAAATGGCCCGCAGATTCTGGAAAAGCTGGTCGCCGAACTCGGCGGGGCGGACCGGATCTATTTCGTCTCCGGCACCGGAGAGCTGAACGCCGGGCTGGAGTGGGAGCCGGAACGGGCAACTCTGGCGGTGAATGTCACCGGCTTTGCGCGGCTGGCGGTGGCGGCGATGGGGATTTTCGAACGGCAGCGGGCCGGGCATCTGATCGGGATTTCCTCGATCGCGGCGCTGCGGGCGTTCGGCGAAGCGCCGGCCTATGGAGCCTCCAAGGCTTTCATGTCGCGCTACCTTCAGGGCCTGCGGCTGCGGGCGCGGGCCTCCGGGCTGCCCGTGTATGTCACCGATGTGCGGCCGGGCTTTGTGGCGACGGCGATGATGAAGGCGGACAAGCCTTTCTGGGTCGCCTCTGCGGAAAAAGCGGCCGGCCAGATCGTCGCGGCCGCGGATCGCCGCGCGAAGATCGTCTACGTGACCCGCCGCTGGGCGCTGATCGGCTGGTTGTTAAAAGCGTTGCCGGAATGAGGTTGGCGGCGGCCCGTAAATTGCTAAGGAGCGGCGTGAAATGGCAGCCCGTGCCATTTCGGCTGGTCAGTCCGCGTGTTTGGCGGAAAGTCCCCCCACGTTTGTCCCGTATGCAGCCATCTATGCGACGTTTCCTGGCGGTCTTCATGACCGCGCTCACCATGAATGCGGCGGCCGATGAGTGGCAGAGCCTGTTCAATGGCAAAGATCTGACCGGCTGGACCGGCGATCCGCGGCTGTGGAGTGTGCAGGACGGCGTGCTGACCGGTGAGACGGATGGCGAGGGCAGGAAGATCGACGAGAACAGCTTTCTCATTTCCCAGGCCGGCGAACCGGCGGATTTCGAACTGGAGTTCAAGGCCCGCGTGAGCGGCGACAACAACTCCGGGGTGCAGTACCGCAGCAAGGTGGTCGATCCGGCGAAATGGTCGGTGGGCGGCTACCAGATGGACCTGCACCCGAACCAGAACTACGTCGGCATGCTCTACGAGGAGCGCGGCCGGGGCATCGCCTGCGAGCGCGGCCAGCAGGTCAATCTCGGCGAGAAGCCGGAAGTCACCGGCAGCCTCGAAAAGCCGGAAGTGAAGCTTTCCGACTGGAACGACTACCGCATCGTCGCGAAAGGCAGCGACCTGCAGCATTTCATCAACGGCAAGCTGGCGGCGGAGATCCACGACCAGGACGAAGGCCGGCGCGCGCTGAAGGGCATCCTCGCGCTGCAACTGCACGCCGGTCCGGCGATGAAGGCGGAGTTCAAGGACGTGCGGCTCAAGCCGCTCGAAGCCACCCCGCCGAAACCGCCGGCGCCGAAGGGCGAGCCGGTGACGCAGTGGATCTGGTTCAGCGAGGAGCACCCGCCCGGCGAGCGCGTTTTCTTCCGGCGGGAGTTTCATCTGCCTCCCGATGTCGCTTCAGCTTCGATCACGATCGCCTGCGACGATGCCTACACGCTTTATTTGAACGGCGGAGACCCCGTGGGCAGCGGCGATGAGTGGAGGAAGGCGACCACCTTTGATGTGCTCGGCAAGCTGAAGGACGGCGCCAAAAACATCCTGGCCGTCGAGGGCAGAAATGTGAGCGGTTACGCTGGCATGGCATTGCGCTTCCGGGCAACGCTGAAGGACGGCCGGGTCTTTTACCTGATCACCGACGGCAAGTGGTTCTGCAGCCACGAGGGGCAGGACGGCTGGCAGAACCTGGAGTTTTCCGCGCCGAACTGGCAGCCTGCCTTCTCCGTCCGCAAGATGGGTGAGGAGCCGTGGGGCCAGACGATCAAGCCGGAGGGTCAGTGATCCGGCGGCGCTTTCGCAGGGATGGGAAAATCGCCACCATCGCTGATTGGACTCGGCGGGGCCTTGGGCCTAGTGTCGGAGCATGGCAGCAGAACGGCGTAATGTGATCGGGGGCATCCTGGAGGCCTGCTCGAAGGCTCCGATGACCGGATTTTTTCGCGATGGCTGCTGCCGGACGGGTCGTGGCGATGTCGGCGTGCACGTGGTCTGCGCACGGATGACCGCGGATTTTCTGGAATACTCGAAGAGCCGCGGCAACGACCTGAGCACGCCGCGGCCTGAGTATCAGTTCCCCGGCCTGAAAGAGGGCGACCGCTGGTGCCTGTGCGCGACGCGTTGGAAGGATGCGCTGGATGCCGGAAAGGCCCCGCCGGTGGTACTGGAGGCGACCCATGAGTCCGCTCTGGAATACATCGACTTGGCGGACCTGCGCGAGCACGCCGCGACGTGAGGATCAAGCCTGGCTTCGCGGGATGACGGCGATCCGCTTCGCTGTGATCTGAAGCGGTCCGGCTTGCGTTCAGCCCGCGGTTGGAAAAAAATCCGCCGCTTTTGTTCGGTCGGGTGGGACCGGCGGCGCAGGTAGGGTGATATGATATTCATCCCACCTTCCGCGAGGTCTGTTCGGGCCGGGGCCTTGAACCGTCCGTCTCTAGTCGTACCTGTCGTCCTGACCTGGATCGGCCGGCTTCTTTGGCTGCTTTCCCAGCGCGTCCATGGCCAGTCGCGCTGAGAAAAATCCACGCAGTGTGGCGGGAAGATACTACGTCGATCAGAGCTGTATCGACTGCGATCTGTGCCGCGAAACTGCGCCGGGAGTTTTTGCCCGCTGCGACGAATCCGGGGCGTCCTATGTCAGTCGCCAGCCTGCCGACGCAGAGGAGGAGACCCGTTGCCGTGAGGCGATGGAGGGCTGCCCGGTGGAGGCGATCGGCGACGACGGCGACTCGTGATCGCTCTCGAACGGAAATCAGCATCAAGAAATTTTTCCATGAACAAACGATTCTTCGCTTTCCGCAAAGTCATTTTCTGGGCGCATCTGATCGCTGGAGTGGCGGTTGGCGGGTTTATCCTGGTGATGGCCGTGACCGGGATCCTGTTGTCCTTCGAGCCTCAGCTCACCGATCTGGCGGATCGCTCCGGAACGGGGATTCTGCCGGGTGAAAGAAAACTCGGGCCGGAGGAATTGATCGCGAGGTTAAAGGATGAGCGTCCGGAGGCCGCTCCTGTCACGCTGGCTCTTTCCAGCGATCCGCGCTCGCCGGCGGTCTTCCAATACGGAGGCGGTCTGCAAGTACTGGTCGATCCCTATACGGGTGAACTGCTGGGTGAGGGGGCGACCGGGGTCCGGGAGTTCTTCGCCTTCCTCAACCGTCTGCACCGGTCCCTGGCGATGTCGGGGAATCTCAAGGGAATCGGTGGAGCGGTGACGGCGGCCACCTCGCTGATTTTTTTCCTCATCGTGATCAGCGGCCTGTATCTCTGGGTGCCGCGGCGCTGGACCCGCAAAGGGGTGAAGGTCATCACCACCTTCCAAAGAGGGCTGAAGGGGCGCACCCGGGACTGGAACTGGCACAATGTCCTGGGGATCTGGTTTGCCATTCCCCTGCTGATCGAAGCCGGGACCGGTGTGGCCATGTCCTATCACTGGGCGGGCAATCTGTTGGTAAGGCTTGGCGGGGGACAGCCGGAGGTGAGGAATGAGGAAAACCGCGGCGGGCGGAGAGGACCAGGAGATCACGGAGACCCAGGCGTTCACGGAGAGTCCGGCGGAGCGGAGCGCATGCGCAAGCGGCGACAGGGAGGTCACGACGGCGAAGGGGCGGGTGGAGCGGTGTGGCCGGAATCCACGGTAGGATTGAACCGGGCTTTCACGGTGGCCGGAGGGGCGGTGGCGGGGTGGAACTGGATCGATCTGGAACTGCCGCCGCAGCGGGGACAGGCGGTCTTTGACGTCTTGTCAGGGCCTCGCTTGAGGCCCGCGGCGAAGCGAACGGTGACGGTGGAGCTCGAGAATGCCCGCGTGACCAGGAACGAAGGACCTGATATCCAGCCTATCGGGCGGCGGATGCATGCGCTGCTGGAAGAGATTCATACCGGAACCATTGCCGGGTGGTCCGGTCAGGCGCTGGCCGCCGTGGCAGCGATGGCGGCGATCGTGCTGATCTGGACCGGTTTTGCCCTGACGTGGCGGAGGTTCAGAAAAAAACCGGCATTGTTGAAAACGCCAACCTGAAATGAGGCGGAACTCCATCGATCGCACCACCGATTTCCCCGATCCCATGACGCGAGATCCCCAGACAAACCAGGACGAGGCATCGCTCGAATTCTTTTTCAGGACCCGGGACGACTCCGCCTTCACGAAGATTGTCCAGCAGCACCTGGGGCTGGTCCACGCGGTGGCTTTCCGGATTACCCGCGAGAACTCCCTGGCGGAGGAGGTTGCCCAGAATGTCTTTATCAAGCTGGCCGGAATTCGCGGTTCCCTGCCGAAGAATCTGCCTTTGGTCGTGTGGCTGCACCGCACCAGCCACTCGGCATCGCTGGATCTCCTGCGCAGCGAAAAGCGGCGCAGGAAACGGGAAGCGACCGCCACTGCATTGAATCTCCCTATGAATGAACCCTCCCCTTCATCGTCGTGGGACCGGATCTCGCCTTTGTTGGACGAGGTGATCGGGAATCTGCCCGTCCGTGACCGCCAGATCGTGCTGAACCGTTATATCCAGGGCCGATCCTGGAGCGACATTGCGCGTGCCTCCGGTGAATCGGAGGATGCCATCCGCATGCGCGGAAACCGTGCATTGGTCCGGATGCGGGACTGGCTGGGACAGCGCGGGATCACGACCACGGCCACGGCCCTGGGGCTCGTTTTGCCGGCCCAGGCGCTATTTCCCGCTTCGGTCCAGACGGTGTCGTCGGTCGCTCGCGCCGCTCTTGCGGGAGCCAATGCTCCCGGCATCTGGAGCGCCGGGGCTCTGAAGTCAGCGATGGCGGCCCATGGCTGGACGATCGCTGCCGGGGGCTCCCTGCTGGCTCTGGCAACGATCGGGATTTACGCGGTGCTTGAGGTCTCTTCGCAACCTCCGGCTCCGGTTGCCGGAAGCTTCATGGCACCGGCCACGCGCACCGCGGTCAGGCCGGTTTCCGCGTCCGCGCCGGTATCCGCCGCGCGTGCGGTGCCTGGACTGCGGTCGCCCGGTCAGACGGCCCAGGAGGACGGGCGCGATGAGCACGACCCGGAGTTGCGGCTGCTCCAGCGGCGCCAGCAGATCGATTCGCGGCTCTTTGCCTTGCGGAACCGGCTCAATCTGACCCCGGGCGAGGAAGAAGAGATCCGCGCGGTTCTGACGGCCGGCGATGCGCAGCGGGATGTCATCCACCTCGCGGAGGCGGACCGGCGCAGGGAGGGGGGTGATACGGTGGAGGCCCAGCAGCAGGATCGCACCCGGTTCCGCGAAAATCTGGCCACCCAGGAGGCGGCGATCCTTGCGCTGCTTTCGGAGGAACAAGCAGAGGCCTATCAGCGGTATTGCGACGGCTGGATGGCGGACCGGCGGCAGGAGTGGGCGACGCAACAGGCCGGCGCACTCCGGGACCAGGTCGACCTGACCCCGCCGCAGCAGGAGGCGGCCGCGGCTCTTTTCTCGCAGCAGGCCGGGGGATTCGATCCCCTGATCGCGCTGTCGGAGGGCGGGCAGGTCCTGAAAAGCTTCGACGAGCAGAGCGATGCGGCCGGCCTTGGGATTCAGCAAAGCCTGCAATCGATTCTCACCCCTGCGCAGTGGGAACTCTACCAGACGCAGCTCGAGCAGCGGGCGGCCTTGCCCA
>JAQGPE010000783.1 GCA_028293225.1 Akkermansiaceae bacterium
GCCCTCGACCCCACCATCACGCCGACGCCTAGTCCGACAGCCAAAATCACTCCGCCCCCCGCCGCGCATTCCCACCCAGCGGCAGGCACTCCGCCCCGATCGGCAGCGCATACCCCAGTTCCCGCACCTTGCGGAAAATCTCGCTGTAACGGATCTCCCCCGTCCCCGGCTCGTTCCGTCCCGGTGAATCCGCGAACTGCAGATACCCGATCCACGGCCAGCCCTTCTCCATCGCCTCGATGAGATTGCCCTCGTAGCGCTGCATGTGAAACAGGTCCCAGTTGAGCTTCACCCACGGCGACCCCACCGCCTCACAAATCGCGATCCCATCCCCGCTGCCATACAGGCAGTGCCCCGGATGGTTGAAAGGATTCATCGGCTCCAGGATGATCGTCTTCCGCGCCTGCTCCAGCACCGGCACCGCCGCCCGCAGCTTTGCCACCAGCGCCGCCTGCATCTCCTCCTTGGTCAGCCTCGGAATGTCATTGCCGCCGACCACGCAAAACCGATCGCACCCCGGCAGCAGATCCGCCGCCTCACAAGCCTCCCGGATCGCCCCGACAAACTTCTCCACCGGGAAATCCGGATCATTGATCTCCTGCCCGAATCCCCACGCCGTGAACTGCGTCGCGGTCATCCCGTGACGCTTCAAGGCCTCGGCCCCGGCCGCCAGATCCTTGTCCCGCCACGACCACAACTCGATCGCCGGAAAGCCCAGCGCCGCGGCCTGCTCGATGCGCTCGACGAACGAGCCCTCGAACCACATCTCGATATTCACCGCCACCGGCGTGTGCGGCGTGCGGCCCGGAAACTCAATCGTGCGTTCGCTCATGCGTGCCGCAGAAAAGGCGATCTTCGCCCGCTTGGCACGCCCGAAAGCGTCAGTTACCGCCGTCGTGCAAACCATCCAGGCCGCCGATATCGCCGCCGTCGTGACCGCTCGACCCTTCATCGAAATCCACCTCACGCACCCGCTTGCTGTCGCGCAGCCGCTCCACCTGGTGGCGGATCTGCTCACGCAACTCCATCCCGCCGCGCACGGCCTTGATCTCGATGTGTGGCTGCACCCGGTCGGAAGTCTCGATCATCAGCGTGGAAAGCCCCGACATGCGGTACCAGAACGGCCGCTCGATCGAGGTGTCCTTCACGCGGTAGAGCTCCACATCGTCCATCTTCTGGTTCAGCACCCCGCGGTAGCTGCGCAGCCGCTCGCTGGTCAGTTCATAGACGTGGCAGCGCACCTTGAGGTACTCCCAGATCATCCACAGCACCGGCAGGATCGCACCGAACCACACCGGCGGGAAAAAGAACCCGCCCGCGACAAATCCGGCGATCAGTATCAGGGTGATCAGATACTTGCCCAGGTTGAGAACCTGCGAGGGACTGCCTTTCCAGAGAACTTCTTCGCTCACGTTCATACACTGCCTGATTTTACGCCCGGGCAACAAGTGGAGAAATCGGTCGCTTTTGCACCGGTCGCTGTTAGTGCCCCAGCACGATCGGTTCGCAGGAAATCTCCCCCTCCCGCCCACGCAGATGCTTGTCCATGAACAGCCGGATCCGCTCGCTCAGCTCCGCATTGGTGAAGCCGTGCCCGCCGCCCTCGATGGCGATCAGGCAGCTCTCCACCCCCACCTTGGTCAGCGCCGCATGGATCTCCTCCGCCTGCGCAAAGGGCACCAGCAGGTCCTTGGTCCCGTGCGCGGTCAGAAAGGGCGCGTCGTCCTTGGTCACCCACGTCACCGGTGAAGCCTGCCGCGCCGCTTCCGGCACGTTCTCGATCTCGTCGCCGAACAACAGCCGCTCGTAGCCCCGCCGGTAGCCGGTCATCACCTCGTCGCTGGCGCCCTGCTCGTTGATGGTCAGCAGATCCTGCGGCCCGAAAAGATTCACCACGCATTGCACCCGGGTGTCGGTCTGCGGAAAGGGCCCGAGCGTACCGTCCAGCGCGCCGATCCCCGGCGTGGTCCCCAGCAGCGAGGCCAGATGCCCGCCCGCGGAAATCCCAATCACGCCGATCCGGTCCGGATCGATCCCATAGTCCGCCGCCTTCGCCCGCAGAAAACGGATCGCCGCCTTGCAGTCGAGGATCTGCGCCGGCCACTTCGCCTGCTCGCTCAGCCGGTAGTTGATCGTCGCCGTGGCATACTCACCCTCCACCAGCAGCTCGCGCAGCATCGGGATGCCCTCCTCCTTGACTCCCGTCTGCCAGCCGCCGCCGTGAATGAAAACGATCAGCGGCAGCTTCTTCCCCTCCCGCTCCTTCGGCAGCAGCAGGTCCAGCCGCTGCGCAAAAAGTCCGTCGCCCACGTAGTCGATGTCGTGCAGGAAATCGTAGGTCGTGCTGTCCGCCAGCAGCGGCGCGATCTTCCGCAGCTCCTCCCGGCTGATCGCTCCATCGCCATCCGTATCGACCTCCTTGAAGGCCGCCCTCAGCCGCGGCGGCGCTTCCTCCATCACGATCCTGCCATCCTTGTTGACGTCCCAGCGGTCGAAACGATCGACCTCGCCCTGGACGCTGCCGGCGGCGAAAATCAGCAATGGCAGGAGAAATCGCACCCTTCCAGCTAGCATCGGTCACGGTCCCTGTCGCGGGAAATTCTCCTGTCGCCCCCTATCATCCCGCCAACTCAGCGACTTTGGACTTGCATCCGTTTCATCTCCGCCTTGATTGGCCGCAGTGAAAGAGTTCATGAGATGGTTGATGATCCTCGGCGTGTTCGCCGGGTTGTCGATCCGTCTCATCGCCGCTCCGATCTCCGCCCAGGTCGCCCACGCCAACTGCCACTCCGGCAGCGTGCAGACGGAAACCTGCTGCGAAATGAGTCACGACCACTCGTCCCACCAGCAGGATGAGCACTCGGATTCGCCCGCCTCGGAAGACCACCATCACCACATGTTTTGCAGCATTGGTTCCCTGGTGATCGATGAGGTGCACTCCTGCCGCCTGTCCCTCCCCGGCTACCAGACGCTGAGCCTGCAGTGGACCCATGTCGGCATGCCGGACAGCCCGGTCTTTGATCTGGATAAGCCGCCGTTGATTTCCTGAGCGCCCTTTGACCGCGCTCCGGCCCGCCTTGCACAGGCGCCTGCCGTCCCCTTCCCCATGGCCCTTTTGCGCCCGGGAAGCAGCCCCCGTCCGGTAAATCAACTGCATTCGATTCCCCCGTCACAATCCGTGGCCGGGAGATCAATCCCATTTCAGATTCCATGTCCAAATTGTCTCTTTGGATCGCGCTGGCCCTCGTGCCCGCGGTCCTCCCTCTGAGAGCCGAGCCCTCGCTGGTCGTTTCCCTCGGGAGCGTCGGCGACCGCATCCGTGCCCAAAATCCCGACCTCGCCGCGGCCCGCCTGCGCATCCGCGAGGCTCTCGGCCGCCTGAAGCAATCCGGCCGCCTCGCCAACCCCGAACTCGAAGCCGCCTTCGACCACAGCCCCGACTTCCGCGACCGCAAGCTGGAGCTCGGCTTCTCCCAGCGCTTCCCGCTCACCGATCGCCTGCGCCTGGAAAAAACCGTCTCCGCCACCGAGGTCCAGGCCTCCGAAGCCGAGGTCCGCGAGGTCGGGCGCAAGCTCACCGCCCAGGCCCGCGAGTCGGTCGTGAAAGTGATCTCCTTCCGCCAGCGCCGCGAACTCCTGAAGCAGCAGTCCGGGCTCTACAAGGATCTGTCCGACACGCTCGCTGACGCCTCGAAAAAAGGCGAAGGCTCCGCGCTCGACGCCGGCCTCGCCAAGCTCGAAGGCGCCAGCCTGCTCACGGAATCCCGCCAGCTCGACGCCGCCGAAGCCGCGGAAATCGGCGCCCTGAAACCGCTCCTCGGGATGCAACCCGGCGAGGCGCTCTCAGTCTCCGGCACGCTCTCGGAGCCCGCCGCGGTCAGCAAGGATCTCGATCCCTCGCAGCGCCCGGATTTCCAGGCCGCCAAGCTCGATGCCCTGTCCGCCTGGCAGAGCGTCCAGCTCGAGCGCTCGAAGAAATACGAGGACGTCGAGGCCGGCC
>JAQGPE010000069.1 GCA_028293225.1 Akkermansiaceae bacterium
GATGCGGCCGAAGCACTGGGCATCGACGCCGGACTCATCGGCCGCGCGGAGCACCCCTGCCGCCTCCCCGGCCACCCCCACCCCAAAACCGGCCAGCTCTCCCGCGTTCTCTGGCTCCAGCTTCCACCGCCCCCTGCGCTGCCAGAGGAGCCAGCTCCAGCCCCGGCGCAGGAAGACGAAGAACCCCGCGCAACCTGGCACGAACCGGAGCCACCGGACTGGATGGATGTAGTAAGGCGGGTGTCGTAGTTCGCCCCTTCACAGCCTCCCCTCGTTCGCGTCGATGAGCTGGATGAAGCGGGCGATGCCGGGGCGGTCTTCCAGGCCATACTCGGCCTTGCGGCGCTCGAAATGGGCGACCTGCTCGGGGTCGGCGGGGTCCGGTCGGTTCAAGAGGCGTGCGGTGTAGGCGGCCTTTTCCTCCGGGGTTCTGCGGATATGGGCGTGGACCCAGTCGCAGACCTCGCCGTCGATCACGGTGCCGGCCACGACTTCCAGCATGGTCTCGTGGCTCACCCCGGCGGCAGCCAGCCAGCGGCCGTCGCTGTTGCGGCCAAAGGAGTCCGCGTAATCGGGGTGCAGCCGCCCGGCCAGGTGCAGGCGGATCTTATCGATGTAGCGGGGCAGGTGGATCCATCCGTCCATGGCTTCCATCGGACTGCGCGGCAGTATGCGTTCCATAGCGGCCGGAAAGGTGCGCGGGTTTCCGGTAAGCGCCAGGGGGATTTTGATCAGAGGACGTGAAGAACGGAATGCCTCCTTGATTTAAGCCGGTCTGCCCGGAAGGTCCCACTCTAACCAACCATGAACCCACGAGACCACCTGGCAGTCATCGGCAGCGGCGCATCAGCCATCTACCTGCTGAAGCACCTGCTGGATCAACCCGAGTTGCTGACGCGGGAAATTGGGGAAATCTCCCTCTACGACAAGAGCCGGCTGATGGGCACGGGCATGCCTTACAGCCCCTTCACCACGGACCGGTATAACATGTCGAACATCTCCTCGGAGGAGCTGCCGGAGCTGCCGGTGACTTTCGCGGACTGGCTGCGCGCGCAGGAACCGCCGGTGCTGGAGGAACTGGACATGGGCGGCGTGGCAATCACCGAGAGTGCGGTGTATCCTCGGCTGGCGCTGGGGAGGTACCTCTGCGCGCAGTACCGGGAACTGGTCGACCGCTTGAAAGCGGCGGGCCTGGAGGTCCATGAGCACGCGGACTGCGAGGTCACCGACGTGCGCGACCAGCCGGGAAAAAACCGCGTGCTGCTGGCCACGGCGGATGGCGCCGCGCACGAGTGCGACCGGCTGGTCATCGCCACCGGCCACTACTGGATGGCCAAGGACCGGGCCGCCTCCGGCTACTACGCGTCGCCGTGGCCGATCTGCAAGCTGCTGCCGGAGAAGGACGACCGCTACAACTTCGCGGTCGGGACCCTGGGAGCCTCGCTGAGCGCCTTTGACGTGATCTCCTCGCTGGCCCACCGCCACGGGGATTTCGTGACGCGGGAGGACGGCACTCAGGTCTACACGCCGCACCCGGGCACGGAAAAGTTCCGCATCGTCATGCACGCGGTGAAGGGCCTGCTGCCGCACCTGCAATACGACCAGGAAGAGCCCTTTCGCGAGATCTACCGGCATGTGGACCGGGCGGGCATGCTGGCGCTGGTGGGCGGCGACGGCTTCTTACGGCTGGCGGCGTACTTCGACCGGGTCTGCCGTCCGGCGATGCGTGAGGCATTCGAAAAGGACGGCCTGCCCGAAATGGTGGCCATGATGGACGACCCGGAGTCCGGCCTGGCGGAAATGGCCACGAAGCTGACGGAGGAGCATGACTACAGCGACGCCTTTGAAGGCATGCGCAAGGAGATGGTCCAGGCCCGCGACTCCGTGCTCAACCACCACCCGATGCACTGGAAGGAGACGCTGGACGATCTGATGTACACGCTGAACTTCCATGCCGAGCTGCTGCCGGCGGAGGATCACCTGACGCTGAAAGCGGTGGTCATGCCCTTTCTCATGAACGTGATCGCCGCCATGCCGCTGGAGTCCGGGGAGAGCATGCTGGCGCTGCACGACGCGGGGGTGCTTTCCATGGTCGCGGGCAGGGTCACGATCGCGGACGAACAGCACGTGGAGAATGCGACGACGATCACGGTGGAGGATGAGGACGGAAACGAGACCACGGAGAGCTACCAGATCTTCATCGACTGCGGCGGCCAGAAGCCTCTGGAGGTGGACGACTACCCCTTCCCCAGTCTGGCGGCGGACGGCTCGGTGCGGGCGGCCCGGTCGGCCTTTGCGGCTGCGGAGGACCCCACGGCGGACCTGCCGGAGGAGAAACGCCAAGGGGTCACCCGGGAGGGCCATGCGTGGTGGTATGCGCTCGGCGGAATCGACATCGACGGCGCCTACCGCCTGATCGGTCAGGACGGAGCGCCGAACCCGCGCATTCACGACATTGCCTTTCCCCATGCCACCGGGGTGCGGCCTTACTCCTACGGTCTCCAGGCCTGCAGCGACACCGCCGCGATCCTGGTGCGGACGTGGGTGGAGGAAAGCCAGCGAGGTGCCCCGGTCGGCCCGGATGCGGAGGAGATCACAGCGATGTATGAGAAGATCTGAGGTTGGAAATGGCGGCCTTTTCGGATCGGGTGGCCGTCTTGACAAGACCGTGGACCACCCTGCTGATTCTCCATCGCACTCTTTCAAATCCAGAACGGCGTCTGGCTGCTGGATGATGTGCGATTCCCGGAACACGAGTCCCTGCGCGGCCAGAGCAAGCTGGTGCGGGATGCCCCACCCACGGACGACAAGGGAGAAGAAAATGACGACTACCGCCCCCGCGCGATCGACAAGGAGGAGAACCCGGAATGAAGGCCCGGCGGTGAGATGAGGAAGTAGCGGGTCAGTAGAGCCGCAGATGAGCGCGGATCTTGCTGGTCTCGTTAAGAGCCGTCTGGGCCTGATCCCTGGCGTTCAGGGTGATGTCCTGCCACTGATCGATGTCGTATTTCCGAAAGGTGATTTCCTCCCTGAGTTGCTGCATCTCGTATTCAGACCAGCCGGCGTGAAGGAACAGGAGCCCGATGAGCCCATCCACGAGTTTGGTTTTCATGCTCCAGCTCTACCACGCCAAGGCAGCACGCGTCCAACCGGGAGGTTGACTCCCTCACAGCTCCTTCCAGATCGGCAGGTCGCCACCCGGCTCGATCGGCGGCTCCACGGTGAACCCGCCGCGCTGATAGAACCGCAGCGCCCGCCCATTCTCCGGCGTGACCTCGGCCCGCACCACGATGAAGCCCTGACCGCGCGCCCAGTCCAGCAGGTGGGCGATCAGGCCTTCCGCCACGCCCTTCCCCCGCTGCTCAGGCGTGACCCAGACCTGGATCAGCTCACCGGTGGTACTACCCGGCGGCTCGGCATCGCGATAGAGCGCGGCCAGCCCCACCGGCGGCTCAGCCCCTTCACCGATGGCCAGAAAGATCGCGCGGTCGCTGCCCTCCGCCCCCTGCTCCGCCTGGGCTTCCCAGCTCTCCGGCGTGCGCAGGATCGCGTCCTCATAACGGGCCAGAAACGCCCCCGGGGAATCCTGCAGGGCCCGCAGGCGGATCTCACGATAGGCCAGGGCTTCACCGGGCAGAATGCGGCGGAAAATCATCTTCGCGGCACCCTGGCGGAGAGCGCCGCGAAGACGAGCCGTAAAACGCCGGAATCCACGCGTGGGAAGCGCAGTCCGGCACGGAATTGCGCGTGCAAGTCAGAGGTGTTAGAAAGCGGTTCATGAAGAAATGGATGCCTCTCCTGCTCGCCGCGTGTTGTCTGCCGCTGCCTTCCTGCGCGGGTGGAGGCGGGGAGGCGGCCCAAGCGGCGGGAGGCGTGGCCGGTGCTGGTGCCGTGACGCTGGCCCTGCCGCTGATGCCTGTGGCCGCAGTGTATAACGCCACCAGCATCGCCAGCGAAAAGCGGAAGAACGAGCCGTTCTGGCAGACCCGGGACCCTGCCTTCCTGGAGCGGACCGCCACGATCCGGCAACGCGATCCCAAAGCCGACGCCCGCCGCTCCTGGGCCAGCGGAACCCGCGTCTTCCTGCCCGTCAGTCCCGGTTTCTATGACTACCCCGGGCTTTCGACGCAGGATTCCCCGTCCCCGGAGAACGTACCTGCGAACAACCGGGCGGTCGCAGCCAGCGCGTTCCTCTCCGGCATCCAGAAGCAGACGGATTGCCATCGGGAGGACTACCAGAAGATCCGCTACTTCAGCGCTGCCTACGACGGTCTCATCGGGGCCTCGAACGACTACAAGACCGCCTTCAACCAGGAAATGCTGCGGCTCAAGAAGGGGCGTTGAGTTGACAGGCCCACCCGTGTCGCCGCTCCACAAAGCGGCGGCTTTCCCGCTGCCGGCTCCATCGGATCAAAATCGGACCGCCTGGAAATGGAAAGGCCCTGATTCCTTTCAGAATCAGGGCCTTATTGGCTCCGGCGCTAGGGCTCGAACCTAGGACCTAGTGGTTAACAGCCACCCGCTCTACCGCTGAGCTACGCCGGATTTGTTGGTCACCCCGGGTTGCGGGGCGGGCGGAAGATGATGTCAGCCGCCGTGTTGTTGCAAGGGAAAAATACGATGTTTTTGCGCACTTATTCGCGGCCGTAGCGATCGCGGAACTGACGCAGCAGATCATCGATCCGGTCCCCTCCGGCGGCCGCTGGCAGGGGCGTTTCGGAAGCACTTTTCCTGTCATCTTCCCCGGCGTGGGAGACCGGTTTTTCCTCGACTGGAGCGGCGGTAAACGGAGATGCCGGCGGAGGTGAAAAGGACGGCGGGGTCGAGGCGGGGGCTGGCTGGAAGGCCGAGAACGGGCTGACCACGGCGGGCGCGGGCTCTTCCTTGGCAGCAGGCTCGGGCTCGGGCTCGGCGGCGATCGAGAAAGGATTGGCAGGTTCCGGCAGCGGTGGCGGGGCGACGGCAACCGTGGCCGCTTCGGGCTCCGGTTGAGGTTCCGGCTTGGGAGTCGGAGGGGCAGGCTCCGGCACGTGGACCGGGGCGGCTTCCTCAATCACGGGGGGAGCCGCGGCGAACATGGGCGGCTCCGGCTCCGGCGTGAAAGCAGGGGCCGGCGGGGTTTCCTCCCGCACGGGCTCCGCGACCGGGATGAAGGGATCCGCCTGCTCGGACAGGGTGTGGGCGGGCTCGGCGGCATACTCATGCGCGCGATGCTCCGGGAAGATGGCGGAGGGCAGCGGCATGCTCTCCGGCTCGTGATGCGGCAGGATGGCTGGCAGCGACTCCAACTGGGCGGCGGCCAGGCGCAGGATCTTGCGGGAGTAGCGCTCATCCGGGGCCAGCGACAGGCGGGAGAAAAGCTCCGCCCCCCGGCCCGGGGCGCGTTCGTTGAGAAGGGCGACGATTCCCTGGTCGTCGAGAGGCCCGAGGCGGATCTCGATTTCCCCCAGGCGATCCTGCAGGCCACCGCTGAGGGCGGGCTCGAAGGAACTGCTCCAGATGTCGTCATTCACCGAGACGATGGCATCCACGCGCGGCGCATCCTGGCGGACGGCGGCCAGGAAGCTGCCGAGACGCAGCGAGCCGCCGGGATCGGCATGCAGGCCCTCCAGATCGTCGGCCACCAGCACCACGCGCATGATCTGGGAAAGCAGGCCCATCAGCGCCGCGAAACGCTCCACCCCGGCTTCCGCGGTGGCGGACTGGATGATCATGCCACTCCGGCCCGGGTGATCTGGCGCGGCGACGGCGAAGCGGAAGATCGCCGCCAGCCAGAAGGACGTTTCGTTCAGCGCGGTGCCGGTGCGGCGGCTGAGCTCCAGGGCCAGGCGCGGGCCCAGCACCTCGAAGTTCTCCTTCGTCCACTGCGCGGTCACGGCCTGCGGCTGGTGGAAGTCAAAGGTCTCCACCGGGCGCTGGCGCAGAGCGGACAGGGCGGACTCGCGGTCCTGGCACGGCACCTCGCCGGAGGACACCAGCGGCTGGAGGGCCAGGGACAGGATGCGGCGGGCCTGGAGGTCGAGAGCGGTCAGCCCGCCCCCGGCCGGGAGCTGGCGGGTCAGGCGGCGCAGGGCGCTTTCCACGGCCACGGTGGCATCCAGGCGCGCCCCGTCGAGCAGGGTCAGCGGCAGGAACTCGTGGCTGGCGGAGAGTCGCAGCTGGACGCGGGAAATCAGATGGGTCTTGCCGAAGCCGGCGCGGGGCGCGCGCAGCAGGATGCCGCGGCCAGGGCCGTCCACCGGTGACTTCAGGGCCTGCTCCAGACGCTGGGTGGCCTCGGCATTGACGTCGTCGGCGTGATGCGCGCTACCCTGGCCCAGGGTCGCGAAGAAGTGTTGGAAAGGCGATTCTTCAGCCATGCAGGAGGGGGATCGGGACTGGCCGGAGCATGGAGGATGCCCCGGCCTGTCACAAGGAAAGAAAGGCCCTGCTCCCGCCCACCCGCCCGGGCCGGGAAGCGACTCCAAAGGCGGCAGGCCGGACGCCGGCAGCTTCCGCCCCTGTCATGACAGAAATGCGCTGGATTCCCCGTGAAAGAGCTTCCGGAAGAAATCCCGCCCACCCCAGTGTCCTCCATGAAACGGATCGCTTCCTATCCACCCCGCCTTTCGCTCCGGCAGGTCCTTTGCGCCGCGGGGCTGCTGGTCGCTGTGGCGGCGGCGGAGG
>JAQGPE010000787.1 GCA_028293225.1 Akkermansiaceae bacterium
AGCCTGGAACTGAACAACCGCTACAGCGCGGACACGACGCCGCTGCGCCTGAACGGGTCCCTCAATTACGACAATCTCTGGCAGCTCGGGCACTCGCTGGGGCTGAGCTTTCAGATCGCGCCGGAGAAGCTGGAGGACGCCGAAGTTTTCTCGGCCTCCTACACCATCCGTCTCCCGAACAGCGAAGGCTGGTCGGTGCTGCTCCAGGGCACCAAGCAAGATAGCAACGTCTCCACGCTGGGCGGCTCCGCGGTGGTGGGCCGCGGTGAAACGGTCGGCGTGCGCGCCATGAAGACGCTGCCGCAGTCCGAGCACTACTCGCAGTCCATCAGCATGGGCTTCGACTACAAGCACCTGGACGAGTTCAGCATCGGTGGGTTCAAGCCGATCACCTACTATCCCTTTAGCTTGCTCTACACCTCGACCTGGAAGCAGGACAAGGGGCACACCGACATCAATGCCGGGATCAACTGGCACTTCCGCGGCGTGGGCGATGCGGAGTCGGACTTCGACGCCAAGCGCTACAAGGCGGACGGCGGCTACATCTACTTCCGTGGCGATATTTCCCACACCCAGGATCTCAATACCGGTTACCAGTGGTTCGCGAAGGTCCAGGGCCAGGCCTCGAACGAGCCGCTGATCAACAGCGAGCAGTTCTCCGCCGGCGGTCTTGGCAGCGTCCGCGGCTACATGGAGTCCGAAGCGCTGGGTGACGACGCGATTTTCGGCACACTGGAATTCCGCAGTCCGTCGCTGATTGGCAAGGGCTGGAGCGAGGCGGACGACCTGCGGGTTTACGGCTTCTTCGACGGCGGCGTGACCAGCATCCATGACGCCCTGCCGCTCCAGAGCGCGGGCGAGCAGCTCGCCAGCGTCGGCATCGGCGCGCGCGGCCGTGTCTTCGACCATTTCAACGGCTCGCTCGATGCCGCCTACCCCCTCTTCAGCCGGCCCTCCGGCAAAGATACCCGCCTGATGTACACCTTCCGTCTCTGGGGTGATTTCTGAATTCCCTCCCTCCCAACACCACTCTCACTTTGCGATGAAACTGAGCAAGACGACCCGATCGATCCTACCCGCCGTGCTGGCCGCGCTCGGCCTGACCGCGCTGCCCGCCTTTGCGGAGGGCAGCAGCAATGGTTGGTGGGACGCGGCCTGGGCCCACCGCCAGCCGGTGACCATTGATCCTGCCGCCGATGCGGGCCTGACCGAAGCCACCGGGCCGGTGACGGTGCTGGTGCGCCTGCATGAGGGCAACTTCGCTTTCTCCCAAGCCGCCCCGGACGGCAGCGACCTGCGCTTCGCTTCCGAAGACGGCAAAACGGTGTATCCGCACCAGATCGAGAAGTACGACTCCCTGATCAATGAAGCCTTCGTCTGGGTGAAGCTGCCGGGCATCGCTCCCGGCGCGAAGACCAACCTTTTCGCCTACTACGGCAATGGCGCGCCAACGGCGGCCAACAAGCCGGCCGAAGCCTACGATGCCGACGCCTCGCTGGTGTGGCATTTCTCCGGCCAGACCGGCTCTCCCACCGACGCCACCAGCAACGGCAGCGACGGCGGCTCGCCCGCGACCTTTTCCGAAGGCGCCCTGATCGGCGGCGGCCTGCGCCTGCTGGGCGCGGAGCCGGTGACGATCAAGGAAAACCCGGCCTTGAACTGGACCGGCGCGGCGACGATCTCGATGTGGGTCCGCCCCTCGGCGGTGAATACGACGAACGTCGTAATGAGTCGCGGTGAAGGCGGCGAACGCTTCCGCCTGCTGCTCGACAAGGGCGTGCCGGTGGTGGAAATCGGCGGCGTGAAGTCCTCCGGTGGCGCTCCGCTGGCTGCCGGAACCTGGGCCCACCTCGCCGTCACGGCCGAGGCCGGTGCGGTGAAGGTTTATGTCGATGGCAAGGTCTACGGCACGGCTCAGGCGGCGTTGCCGGCTCTGCAGAGCGCGATCATCCTGGGCGGTCCTGCCGGGGGGGGCGCGACGCCATTCGCCGGTGAAGTCGATGAGCTGGAAATTTCCAAGGTTGCCCGCAGCGCCGGCTGGGTGCACTTCGCGGCGACCTCGCAGGGCACCAGCGATGCCGCTGCCCGCCTGGTGGCTGCCGGAGCGGCGGAAGAGTCGGGCGCGGCGGCCAAGGAAGGCGGCCACAGCAAGGTCATGGAGCACATCGCGCTCTTCGGCGACATCGCCAAGAACATGATGTTCGACGGCTGGATGGCGATCGGCCTCTGCTGCATCATGATCGTGGTCGGCTGGACCGTCGCGGCCAGGAAGTTCATCTATCTCAACTCGATCCAGAAGGGCAGCGAAGCTTTCCTGCGCCAGTGGAAGATGATTTCGTCCGACCTTACGTCGCTCGACCACGCCGATGCCGAGAGCGTCCGCAGCTTTGGTGGAACCGCCGATCCCAAGACCCAGAAACTGGTCCAGAAGTCGCCACTCTATCAGATCTATCACATCGGCTCGGAGGAGATCCGCCACCGCCTGCTGCGGGACAAGGAACGCACGCAGGGCCTGTCCGGCCGCTCGATCCAGGCGATCCGCGCCGCGCTCGACGGCGGCCTGGTCCACGCGACTCACAAGCTCACCAGTGGCCTGGTTTTCCTCACCATCAGCATCGCCGGTGGCCCGTATGTCGGTCTGCTCGGCACGGTGGTCGGCGTCATGATCACGTTCGCCATCATCGCGAAAAGCGGCGAGGTGGACGTCAACTCGATCGCCCCGGGTATCGCCAGCGCCCTGCTCGCCACCGTGGCCGGCCTGATCGTCGCGATCCCGGCGCTGTTCATCTACAGCTACCTGAACAGCAAGATCAAGGAAGCCACCGGCAGCATGCAGGTCTTCATCGATGAGTTCGTCGCCAAGATGGCCGAATTCTATCCGCCCGCGGGAGAAAGCTCCCCCTACGCGCAGACCGCGCCAAACGACAAAGTCGCCTGATTTACCATGGCCTCCGCTGACGAAAAGAGCTTCGACGACATCAACGTCACGCCGATGGTGGACCTCTACCTGGTGCTGCTGTTGATCTTCATCATCATGACCACTGCCGGGGTGCAGGGCGTGAAAGTCAATCTGCCCAGGGCCGGCAAGGCCGCGGCGGCAGACATCGGCGCGCCGAAACTGCAGGCCATCACCGTCAACACGGAAGGGAAGATTTTCCTGAACACGATGCCCGTCACGCTCGCCGAGTTGGAGGACAAGCTGTCCAAGCACAAGGCGCAGCACCCGGAGTTTCCCGTGGTGGTCCGTGGCGACCGCCAGTCCCAGTACCAGGGCATCATGGATGTGCTCGATGTACTAGGCCGCCTGAACATCACCAACATCGGCCTCGCCACCCAGGGCCCGAAGAAGTGATCCCGCATGTCCGGACCCTTTGACCAATCGATCGACGACGAGGACGAGAAGCGCAAACGCCGCTTCATCGTCCTCGGCGTCGTTGTCGCCGTGCTGCTGGCCGGGGGTGGTGCGTACTATGCCAGTAGTGGCAACAAGCCCGCGCCGAAGAAGAAAGCGGTCTCCGATGTGGTGATGATCACGCCGCTGCCTCCTCCTCCACCGCCGCTACCCCCGCCCCCGCCGCCAAAGGATCCGCCGCCGGAGCCGGAGAAGCAGGAGATGATCAAGGAGCAGCCCGTCGAGGAAGAACCCCCGCCGGAACCAGCCGCCGCGCCCGATCCGGGCCCGGATATTTCGACCAACATTGGCGGTGACGGACCGGGAAGCCTTTCCCGCCCCGGCCAAGGAGGCAATGGCCCCGGCGGACCAGGCAGAACTGGCGGCGGTGGCGATCCGCGCCGCTACTACGGCTCCCAGGTTCGCAGGGGCCTGATCGACGCTCTCAAGCTCAATTCCAAGACCCGCACCGCTGCCATGGATGTGACGGTGCGCGTCTGGTTTTCCTCCACCGGACAGGTCACGCGTTCGACCGTGTCGGGCGATGTCAGCCCTGCCGTAAAGGATGCCATCCAGTCCGAAGTGCTCGCCAACTATTCCGCTCCGGGCGGCCCTCCCGCCAACGCCCCCATGCCCATGGTCCTTCGTTTCAAGGCCACCCGCCCCTGACGCCGCCCCACCTCCCTCCCATTCATTTCACCCATGCCCCTTCCACGTCACGATATTCACGGTCCGCTCGCGGCCCTTCTGCTGGCCTCGCTTTCGGCCGCGTCACTCCAGGCCGCTGAAGAGCCGGCTGCCGCTCTGGCCGCGAACAGCGCCGGCAGCGGTGCGACCTCCAACGTCACCATCAACCTGATCAACCGCTTGGTTGCGAAGAATGTGCTGAGCAAGGAGGACGCCGCGGACCTGATCAAGCAGGCCAAGGCCGATGCCGAGGCCGTGGCCATCCGCGAGCAGTCGATGCGCGTGGCGATCGCCGATGCCGCCGCGCCCCCCGCCGATCCAAACGATGTGAATGTCAGCTACGTGCCGGAGCCGGTGCGGGCGCAGATGCGTGAGGAGATCAAGGCCGACGTTCTCGCCGATGCCCGCAAGCAGGGCTGGGGCAATCCCAAGGACGCCACTCCTTCCTGGGTGAAAAAGTGGGATGTCTTCGGTGACTTCCGCGTCCGCTACGAGGGCACCTTCTTCCCGGGCGGCAATGACAACACCGGCGCTTTCCCGAATTTCAACGCGATCAACACCGGCTCGCCGTTCGACGTCTCCGGCACGCAGTTCTCGCCCCAGCTCAACGTCGACCAGGACCGCAACCGCCTGCGCTTCCGCGCCCGCATCGGCGCCGGGATCGAGCTGGAGGACGGCTTCAGCGCCGGCTTCCGCGTGGCGACCGGTGAGAACAACTCGCCGGTTTCGACCAACCAGTCCTTCGGGGCTTCCGGCGGCAATTTCTCGAAGTATTCGCTCTGGCTCGACCGCGCCTATCTGGCCTACAATTTCGGCGATAAGCCTTACTCCGACATCACCGCCTACATCGGCCGTTTCGAGAATCCGTTCTTCTCGTCCGAGGTCATGTGGGACGACGACATCGGCTTCGACGGCATGGCCTTGAAGGGCAAGTTCGAGCTGAACGACCGGATGAAGATGTTCGCCACCGGCGGCGCCTTTCCGATCTTCAACACCGACTTCAACTTCGCGACCAACCAGCCGGCGAAATTCGACAGCACCGACAAGTGGCTGCTCGCCGCGCAGATCGGCCTCGACTGGAAGATCAAGGACGACCTGACCGCCAAGTTCGCGGCCGCCTACTACGACTTCGACGGCGTCGCCGGCAAGCTCTCCAGCCCCTTCACGCCGCTGAGCTCCGCGGATGCCGGTGACACCGACGGCACCCGCCCGTCGTTCGCCCAGAAGGGCAACACCTACATGGCGCTGCGCAACATCGTTCCAGACGCCAGCAACGGCAATGGAACGACCAACCAGTACCAGTACTTCGGTCTCGCGACGCCTTTCCGCAACATCACCCTGACCGGCCGTCTCGACTATGACGGCTACGAGCCCGTGCGCCTGTCGCTGATGGGCGAGTTCATCAAGAACATCGCCTTTGACGAAGCCTCGGTCGCTGCCCTGGCAGTCAACAACCGCGGCCCGGCCGGAACCTCCGGCCCCGGCGCCTTCGAAGGGGGCGACACCGCCTGGTTCCTCAACTTCGTGGTCGGTGACGCATCGCTGGACGAGCGCGGCAAGTGGAACACCTTCCTCGGCTACCGCTACGTCGAGTCCGACTCCGTCGTGGATGGTTTCACCGACTCCGACTTCGGTGGCGGCGGCACCAACATGAAGGGCTTCACCCTGGGTGGAAACTACGCGCTGTCGCCGTCGGTCCGCGTTGGCGCCCGCTGGATGAGCGCCGAAGAAGTCGCCGGCCCGACCTTGAAGAGCGACGTCCTCCAATTCGACATCAACGCCAAATTCTGATATGTCCCGTTCCCTTCTTCTTCTCTCGGGCCTGATGACGGCCCTGATTCTTCCCCTGCATGCCGCAGAGCCGGAAGATCCGAACGTTGCCGCCAATGCGAAGCTGCGTGAGGCGCTGCGAAATACGATGACGCAGCTGCGCACCGCGCAGACCGATCTCGCGACCGCCCAGTCGGCGCAGGCCGCGGCCGAAGCCCAGGTGAAGGACCTCACCCTCAAGGCGGAAGCGACCGCCAAGCAGGTGACCGCCGACCAGTTGGAGGCCCGTAAGAAGCTGGAAGCGGCCGTGGTCACGAACGAGCAACTCGAGACCATGCTGAAGGCCGCCAAGGCGAAGCTCGAAGAGTACGGGGTGAAGTTCCCACAGCTCATCGATCTCGCGAAAGCCACCGAGGCGGAGCGCGCCAAGCTGGCCGACGAGAACTCCGTCCTGAAAGCCAGGGTCCGCGACCACAAGGCGCAGAATCTGGAGCTCTTCCGTTTGGCGAACGAAATCCTCACCCGCTACGAGAAGTTCGGCGTGGGTGACGCGTTGAAAGCCAGGGAGCCCTTCACGGGCATCACCCGCGCCCGTCTGGAGACGCAGGTGCAGGACTACCGTGACAAAGCGGAGGATCTGAGAATTCCTGCGGAAAAAGCCAAGAAACCCGCGCCTGCTCCGTCGACTCATTGAAACCATTTCCGACGTACTACGATATGTTCCGTAATTCCATACTGTTCCCGCTTTTTGCCACCGGCCTGCTGATGCCGGCATTCGCCCAGGACGCGGGCGGGAAAGCGGTCATCGCGAAGATGGGCGACATCGAAATCCGCGCCGACGAGGTCCGCGGCTGGCTGGCCGGTCTGGATGAACAGCAGCGTGAAGCGGCGAAGGCCCAGCCGAACCTGCTGACGGAAGCGGTGCGCAGCCTGTTGGTGCAGCGCTTGGTTCTCCAGGAAGCCGACTCCAAGAAATGGGCCGAGCGTCCGGACGTGGCGGCGAAGATCGAGCGGCAGCGCGGCAGCATCGTCGCCGAGAGCTACCTGCGCTCGATGGCGGAGCCGGACAAGAATTTCCCTTCGGAAGACGAGATCAAGAAGGCCTACGACTCCGCCGGCGATGCCCTGAACGTGCCGCGCCGCCTGAAGCTGGCGCAGATCTTCATCGCGGCTCCGGCCGACGCGAAAGAGAAGGCCGCGAAGGAAGCCCAGGTCGCCGCCGTGAAGAAGAAACTGGCGGCCTCCGGCGCCGATTTCGCCGCGATTGCCAAAGCCGACAGTGAAGAGCCGGCGACCGCGGAAAAAAGCGGCGAACTCGGATGGGTGGGCGAGAGCCAGATCCAGCCGGAGATCCGCGACGAAGCGGCCAAGGTGACGAAGAACGGCGTGACCGCCCCAGTCCTTCTGAAGGACGGCTGGCATTTTGTGAAGGTCCTCGACCGCGAGGAACCGCGCAAGCTGACCCTCGAAGAGGTGAAGCCGAAGCTGCAGGAAAAACTCCGCGAGCAGCGCACCCAGGCCGCCAGCCAGGCGTATCTGGCGAAATTGTTGAAAGACCATCCGGTGGTCATCAACGAGATCGAACTGCCCAAGGTTCTCGGCGCCAACAAGAGCGCCGAGTGATCCTGATCGTCCCTCTTTAAAGCCCGCATTGCCCACCCTGCCGTCCCATGAAAGTTTCCCCTCATCCTCTCCGCCGTCGTAGCGCCGCCGCCCGTGCCGCTGCGGCGCTCCTTGTCCTGCTGTGCGAGATCGGAGTTCTGAATGAAGCGGTGATGGCAGGGGATATTCTCCGCGGCGGAGCGACCTCGGGCGCTCCCGTGGGGGCGAGTAATCCGACCGGCACCGCGCCTCCGGCGATCGCGCCGGCCGGCGGTACCACCCGCGATTCGCTGGCGCGCACTGCCCAGGCGATCCAGGCCATGCAGGCGATGCAGCTGGCGGCCCGCAATGTGGCCAACCAGGGGGCGAACCACGCGATCAAGAATCCTTCGGGCAAGGGCGGCACCCTGCCGGATGTGCCGAACGGCATTGGCAAGGGCGGCCTGCAGGTCGACCCTCGTGTGACCGGAGGGCCTACGGATCCGCTCTGGACCGGTGCGGACCTTCCTTCGCAGACGACGACTTCCGGCGGCACCCAGGTGGTGACCGTGAAGCAGACCGCCCAGCAGGCGGTGCTGAACTGGGAGACCTTCAACGTCGGCAAGAACACCACGCTCAAGTTCGACCAGAGCGCCGGCGGCGCGAACGTCGGCCAGTGGATCGCCTTCAACAAGGTCAACGACCCGATGGCAAATCCGAGCCAGATTCTCGGCTCCATCGAGGCGCCCGGACAGGTCTACGTGATCAATCGCAACGGGATCATTTTCGGCGGCGGCTCGCAGGTGAATGTCCACGCCCTGGTGGCGTCGACGCTTTCGATCAACGACGACCTGGTGAAGCAGGGCCTGCTGAACAACCCGACCAACAAGTTCCTTTTCTCCGGACTCGGCGGCCCGGCCGATTCGAAGGTCGGCGATGTGATCGTCGAAGCCGGCGCCAAGCTCACGGCGCCGACCACCGTGGACAAGGTCGGCGGCCGCATCGCGCTGATCGGCGCGAACGTCTCGAACGAAGGCACGATCTCCACGACCGACGGACAGACGATTCTGGCGGCGGGTCTGGAGGTCGGCTTCACCGCCCACGCCACGACCGATCCGTCGCTGCGTGGCCTGGATACCTACATCGGTGCGGTGGTGGATCCGGCCTCCACGTTGGCTGCCTATGCCGGCACGGCGACCAACAGTGGCCTCATCGACGCGGGACGGGCCAATGTCACCATTGCCGGCAAAAACGTTCAGCAGCTGGGAATTATCACCAGCACGACCTCGGTCTCCTTCAACGGTCGCATCGACCTGCTGGCGAACTATGATGCGGTGGGCAACCCGTTCTACAACCCGGCGACAGTCGGCTCGCCGACTTTCCTGAACCGCTCGGTTGGGACGGTGACGCTTGGCGAGGGCAGCGTGACTCAGATCCTTCCCGAACTCGACAGCACGGAGAAGGCGATCGGATCGAAGCTGGCCCTGCCATCGCAGATCAATCTGCAGGGCCAGGAGATCCACTTCGACAACAACTCGATCCTCTACGCGCCGAGCGCCAATGTGGTGGTCAACGCGGGTGCCTGGCAGGCGATCTTGCCGACCAATCAGACAAGTATCGGGACCTATCAGTTCGTGCACACCGGAGGTCGCATCGACCTCGATAGCGGCGCCCTGATCGATGTCTCCGGCTCGAAAAACGTCACTTCCTCGGTTGCGTCCAATATCATCGCGGTTGAGTTGCGCGGCTCGGAACTCGCGGACTCGCCGCTGCTGCGCGACGGCGCTCTGCGCGGCCAGACCATCTACGTCGATATCACCAAGACGGGCACTTACAACGGCAAGGCCTGGGTCGGCACTCCGTTGGCCGACGTGTCCGGCTATGTCAATCTGGTCCAGCGGACGGTGGGCGAACTCACCGCTGCCGGCGGCACGGTGAAGCTCAACGCCGGTGATGCCGTGGTGATCCGCGAAGGGGCCAAAGTGGATGTCTCCGGCGGCACGATCAACTATGTGGGGGGTGTCGTACAGACCTCGCGGGTGGTTTCGAACGGCAAGATTTTCGACGTCGCTGATGCCACACCGGATCGGGTTTACGATGGCGTCTATCGCGGCGGCAGCATCACCAAGTCCAAGGCCTGGGGGGTGACCGAGCAGTTCGTCAATCCTCTTACACTCAACGGCAGTCACTACCAGGAAGGCTTCCTCCAGGGCGGCAATGGCGGCACGCTCGATATCGCCAGCGGTGCGGTGGCCATCGACGGCACACTGAAAGGTACGACCTTCACCGGAGTTCGCCAGCGAACCATCGGCCCGGTGGCATCGACGCTGAATATTTCCTTCACCGCGGATCGCTTCCTCAACGGCACTTTGTCGGCCTACTCGCCCAATGCGACTTCGGTGGTCTTTTCAAACAATGCCGCGACCGACCAACTGGCCGACTTCTCCCTGGATGATGCCGGGAAGCCGCTGGCGCTGCCTGCGGACCGCCTGAACAAACTGATCCTGGATCCGGATCTGGTTGGCGCGAATGGTTTCGGGAACCTGTCGGTCAAGACTCCCGAAGGCGATGTCGTGGTGGAAAAAGGGATCAAGCTTGAGACCACGCCGCGCGGATCGATTTCCCTCTCAGGGGCGAATGTGGATGTGGAGGGCTCGCTGATCGCGGCCGGTGGCACGATTTCCGTAACGACCTACGATATTTCTCCGAACAAGGCGGCTGAGCTGGTCTTGAGCGGAGGACCGCTTCCGGCCGTTGACCCGACCCGCGGCCTGTTCACTCTTGGGGAAGGCGCGACGCTGAGCACGGCGGGCTATCTGGTCGATGACCGCCCGGAATCAGCGACGCTGCTCAAGACCCCGCTGGTCACCAATGGCGGCACGATCAGCGTGACCTCCCTGTCGGCCAATCTTTCGGAAGGATCCCTGATCGATGTGTCGGGTGGCGTGGTTGCAACCGCCGGTGGCAAATACACCTACGGCAATGCCGGTGGCATCTCGCTGCTTACCGGTCGCGACACCTCCTTTAAGGGCGTGGTGGGCGGCGAACTTCATCTCGGCGGCGAACTGCGCGGCATGTCCGGCGCCACTGGCGGCTCGCTGACGGTTCAGGCCGCGGCGGTCCAGGTGGGCGGCGACTCCGCGCCGCAGGGCGTCCTGCATCTGGATTCGAATTTCTTCAACCAGGGAGGGTTTTCCTCCTTCACCGTGAATGGCATCGGTCGCGCCGACGGCCCCGGCCTGCTGATTGTCGGCGGCACGCGGATTTCTCCGGTGATTTCCAGCTGGCTCGCCTCGTCGGTCGACGGCGCCATTTCGCTGGATACCTATGTCAAGGATGCGGGCCTGCGTTCCACGGCCAGCCTGAGCTTCGGAGCACTCGGTTCCACGGATGATCAGGGCAACTTCAAGCTGCTTCTTCGCGGCGATCTGAAGGTCGAGGAAGGCGCGGTCATCGATGCCGGCGCCACAGGTGCGATCAAACTCAATGGCCAGACAGTCGAGGTCCAGGGCTCGCTGCTGGCGGCCGGTGGCTCGATCCAGGTGAATGGCGCCGGCAAGCTGCCTCTTCCCAACAATGCGAACGGCACCGAGGCGGACACCACCGTTTGGATCGGGCCGCACGCCGTGCTGAATGCCGCGGGA
>JAQGPE010000744.1 GCA_028293225.1 Akkermansiaceae bacterium
GGAGCGGTTGCGCGAGCTTTCCAGGCGAACGAAGGGGGCGAAGACCCGCTCGCGGTCGGCGTCCGAGATGCCGGGGCCGTCGTCGTCGATGAGGAGGTCCAGCGACCCGGCGGTGAGATGGGTGGAGACGCGGGCGCGATGACCGTAGCGGACGGCGTTTTCGATCACATTGCGCAGAGCGCGGCGGAGGGCATCGGGACGGGCATCCCAGGGCAAGGCGCCTTCGCCGGAAAAGGTCACGTCCCAGCCGAGGGCGCGGAGATCTTCGCACAGGCTTTCCAGCAGGGCGTGCATGTCGACCGAGCGGGTCGGCTCGACGGCGGCCTCCTCGCGGGCGAAGGCGAGGGTGGCCTCGGTGATGGATTTCATCTCATCGAGCGTGGCGATCATTTTGTCGCGCAGCTCCTCCTCCGGCACGAACTCGGCCTGCAGGCGCATGGAGGTGATCGGAGTTCTCAGGTCGTGACTGATGGCGGCCATCATGCGGGTGCGGTCCTCGACGAAGCGGGTGAGGCGCGACTGCATGCGATTGAAGGCGATGGCGGTGCGGCGGATGTCGTCGGCGCCCTCCTCCGGCAGCGGGGTGGTGATTTCGCCGCGGCCGAGCTTTTCCGCCGTGGTGGTCAAATGGCGGAGAGGGCGGGAAATGCGGCGGACCAGCAGGGCGGAGATGACGCAGAGCAGGACGGCGGTGATGGCTACTGAGACATAGTAGCTGACCGGTGGATCGCCGACGGGGCCGGGTTTCGCGTAGATGGCATGGAGCCAGCGGCCATCGCCGATGGGAGTGGCGAGGCCGTAGCCGTTCCACTGCGGCAGGGGCAGGAGCAGGGCCGGGGAGCCGCCTTTCCAGTCCTCCAGCGGCAGAGCCTCCCATTTCACGTTTGAGGAGATGGGGACGTCCTTGTCGTCGGGCGGGCGTGACGATTGGCGGAGCTGAGCGCGGGCTTCCTCCTGCCAGGCGGAAGGATCGGTGGCGGGCTCGCGGCTGAGCCAGTAGCGGCCGGAGACGGTGGAGGCGGCGCTGAGGATGCCCTCCTGGAGACGGGGCTCCGCGGCGTCGACCACACGGGCGACGGAGGCGGTGCGGGAAAGGAATTCGTCACGTCTTAACAGGAAGACGGTGCGGAGCTGCTCACCCCGGTAGATGAACAGGAAGATCACCTGGGAGACCAGGAGGGCGAGCAGCATCAGGGCGATCCACTGACCTGTCAGGCTGCGCATCCAGAAGCGTCTCATGCTGGGCCGACCCTCCCGGTAAAGCTGTAGCCGTCGCCCCAGAAGGTCTTGATGAGTTCCGGGTTTTTCGGATCGGGCTCGATCTTGCGGCGCAGGCGGCTGACCTGGTTGTCGATGCTGCGGTCCCAGACGTCGGCGTCACGGCCGCTGGTCAGTTCCAGCAGAGCATCGCGGCTCAGGACCTTGCCGGGGTTGGCGAGGAAGACGCTGAGGAGTTTGAACTCGCCGGTGCTGAGGGGGATGGCGAGGCCGTCGCTGCCGGTGATTTCCTGCCGCACGGGATCGAAGATCTTGTCGGCGAAGCGGATGAGCTGGGAGGAGACGGCGGCGGCGGGTTCTCCGGTGGCGGGGCGCGGCGAGTTGGCGCGGCGCAGGACGGCGCGGATGCGGGCCAGCAGTTCGCGGGGGTTGAAGGGCTTGACCAGGTAGTCGTCGGCGCCGATTTCCAGTCCGACGATGCGGTCGGTGTCCTCGGCCATGGCGGTGAGAAAGATCACCGGCAGGGTGGTGGTGGCGCGGAGGTGGCGGCAGACCGAGAGGCCGTCTTCGCCGGGCATCATGATGTCGAGCACCACCAGATCGGCGGTGAGGCCTTTCTCCAGTTGGGCGCGGAACTCGGCGGCGCCGCCGGCAGCGCTGACGGTGTAGCCGTGCTGGCTGAGGTAGCGGACGAGGAGCTCGCGGATCTCCTGGTGGTCGTCGACCACGACGATGTGGGGCGTAGCTTCCATGCTTATCGACGGATGGGTGCACCCTCGCAGCATGCGGGCCGGGAGGCGTGCTAAAAATTGTCGCAAAGTGTGCCGTGTGGCGAGGAGCCGGTGACACTTTCATACAATAAAGAGGGGCGTCTGACACTCATCTTCGCGGAGCCCGTGCTATCGATAGGGCAGTCCCGCCGCGGCCTGTGGCCGCGGAGGTCATCCCCCTTTTTGCATGAAAAGATCCCATTGGTTTTTAATCTGCCTGCTGGCGCTCGGAGTGGGCGGCGCGGTGACCTGGCGTGCGCGGGCGGCGTCGGAGAAGTCGGCCGCCGATGCGAAGCCGAAGGCTCCGTCGGCCATTCCGGTCGTCGCGGCCAATGTCGTGAGCAAGGACATGGAGGTGTGGCTTTCCGGGATCGGCACGGTGCAAGCGTCGAACACGGTCACCGTGCGGCCGCGGGTCGGCGGGGCGCTGGAGAGCGTTGATTTCACGGAAGGCGCACTGGTGAAGGAGGGGGACATTCTTGCGCAGATCGACCCGCGGCCTTTCCGGTCGGTGCTCGATCAGGCCAAGGCGAAGAAGGCCCAGGATGTGGCTCAGCTGGCGAATGCCTCGGCGGCGCTGGCGCGGTCGCAGTCGCTGGTGAAGGAAAACGCGGTGAGCCGGCAAGTGCTCGACCAGTCGGAGGCCGCGGCGCAGCAACTCGAAGCGATGGTGCAGTCCGACCAGGCGGCGGTCGATGCGGCGCAACTCGATCTGGATTTCACCACGGTGCGGGCGCCGATTTCCGGAAAGACGGGGCTGCGGCTGGTGGATGCGGGCAATGTGGTGACGGGCAGCCAGGCGGAAGGTCTGGTGGTGCTGACGCAGCTCCAGCCGGTGTCGGTGATTTTCACCCTGCCGCAGCGGAATTTCTCCCAGCTCCAGCCGCACATGAAACCGGGGGCGGCTCCGGTGAAGGCGCAGGCGATGAGTGACGATGGCAAGATGCTGGATGAAGGCGTGCTGGAGCTGGTCGACAATCAGATCGACGTGACGACCGGGACGCTGCGGTTGAAGGCGACCTTTCCCAATCGCGACTTTTCTCTTTGGCCCGGGCAGTTCGTCTCGGCCCGCGTGCTGGTGGATACGCTGAAGGATCCGGTGATCGTGCCGGCGGAGGTGCTGCAACCGGGGCTCGATGGCCAGTTCGCCTACGTGATCAAAGCGGACGACAGCGTGGAGGCCCGCTATGTGAAAGCGGGGATGACGCTCGATGGGATGACGGTGATCAATGATGGCCTGCAAACGGGTGACCGGGTGGTGCAGGACGGCCAGAGCAAGCTGAAGCCGGGCGCGAAGGTAACCCTCAAGAAGGCCGCCGAGTCATGAGCATTTCCACGCTTTTCATCAAGCGGCCGATCGCCACGGCGCTGCTGACCACCGGCATTCTGTTAGTCGGTGCGGTGACCTTTCCGCTGCTGCCGGTGGCGCCGCTGCCGCAGGTGGAATTCCCGACGATTCAGGTCAACGCGGCTTTGCCCGGGGCGATTCCGGATACGATGGCTTCGTCGGAGGCGACGCCGCTGGAGAACCAGCTGGCGCTGATTCCGGGGATCACCCAGATGACCTCCAACAGTGGCATCGGCAGTGTCGCGATCACCATCCAGTTCGACCTGAACAAGAGCGTGGACGCGGCCGCCCAAGAGGTGCAGTCGGCGATCAGCGCCGCGGCGGGGCAGCTGCCGACCAACCTCCCGAGCCCGCCGAACTACCGCAAGGTGAACCCGGCGGACAGTCCGATCCTGATCCTGAGCATGACTTCCGACGTGCTGCCGCTGACGCAGGTCAGCGACTACGCGACCAACGTGGTGTCGCAGCAGATTTCGCAGTTGAGCGGTGTGGCGCAGGTCAGCGTGATGGGCGAGCAGAAGCCGGCGGTGCGGGTGCAGGTCGATCCCGCGAAACTGGCTTCGCTGGGGCTGGGGCTCGATGACGTGCGCGGGGTGATCGCTTCGTCCACGGTGAATACTCCGAAGGGGAGCATCAACGGCGCGCGGCAGGCGCTGTCGATTTACGCGAACGATCAGTTGCTCAAGGCCGAGCCATACAACGATCTGATCCTGGCCTATCGCAAGGGGGCTCCGATCCGGGTCCGCGATGTCGGGCGTGCGGTGGACGGTCCTGAGCAGAGTCGCACGTCTGCCTTGGTGAACAACCGGCGCGGTGTCGGCATCGTCATTCGCAAGGAGGCCGACGCCAACGTGCTGGAAACGATCGACCGGATCAACGCGCTGCTGCCTCAGCTGCGGGCGGCGATTCCTCCGGCGATCAACGTCGATATCCTGAGTGACCGCAGCCGCACCATTCGCGCGTCGGTGAGCGAGGTGGAGTTCCACCTGGTGCTCACGGTGGCTCTGGTCACGGTGGTGGTTTTCCTGTTCCTGCGGAACCTGCGGGCAACCCTGATCGCGAGCGCGGTGGTGCCGATCTCGATCATCGCGACTTTTGCGATCATGCATGTGCTGGGATTCAGCCTGAATAACCTTTCGCTGATGGCATTGACGATTTCGGTGGGGTTCGTGATCGATGACGCGATCGTGATGCTGGAGAACATCTATCGCTACATCGAGGAGGGGATGAAGCCGATGGAGGCCGCGCTGAAGGGGGCGGGGGAGATCGGCTTTACGATTCTATCGATCACCTTCTCCCTGATCGCGGTCTTCATTCCGGTGCTGTTGATGGGCGGCATCGTGGGGCGTCTGTTCAGGGAGTTTGCCGTCACGGTGACCATCGCGGTGCTGGTGTCGGGGTTTGTGTCGCTGACCTTCGTGCCGATGATGTGTTCGCGCTTCCTGAAGCATCACGAAGCGCCGAAAGGCAAGGGTTTCCGGGTGCTGATGGATCGCATCCTGGAAGGGTTCTTTGCGAAAGTGGAGCACGTCTATGAGTCGATGCTGTCGTTCGTGCTCAGACACCGGAAGCTGACTCTTTTGTCGCTGTTGCTGA
>JAQGPE010000081.1 GCA_028293225.1 Akkermansiaceae bacterium
TTGGGCAACTTTTGAAGCTCGGCAATGCGGGAGAGGGCCGCTTGATCTACGAGGTGATCAAGGGAAACCTCCCCCTCGCCGTCGCAGTCGAGATCGCCAAGGTGGAAAGTGCCGAGCAGCAGCGCGAGTTCCTGGAAGCCTACCAGAAGGAGAACCTCAACCAGGCTGCCATAAGGACGATACGCAGGATCGTCGTGCAGCGTGATGTCTTCGGCAAGACTCTCCGGACCAGTCCCAGAGCGTCGAAATGCGCTAGCGCCGAAGGGCTGGTCAATACTCTCAAGAAAGAGGCCCAGCGGCAGAAGTTGCTCATCAAGAAGACCAAAATCTGCGACGCCCGCGTGATATTCACGGTGGAGGCAATGCGCAGGCTGTTCGCCGACGAAGACTTCGTGACCCTCCTTAGGGCAGAAAAAGTTGAGACGATGCCCGAGGAACTTTCGGAGATGATTAAGCCCGGATGAGACGCTAATCGCCATGAGCAAGCCTCAAATATCCTTCCAACTGGAGCGGATCAAGGTCCCGCTAGATCGCATCTTACCAGTGCGAATCGTCACCGATCCCCAGAAGAAAATCCGTCGCTACAAGGAGATCGTGTCAACCATCCGGGTCGCAGGACTAATTGAGCCGTTGATGGTGAGCCCGGAAAAGGGGAAGACGGGAAACTACGTTCTCGCAGACGGGCATCTGAGGTTGATCGCTTGCAGAGAGTTGGGCATGACTGAGGTCGATTGCATCGTGGCTCTCGATGACGAGAGCTACACCTACAATGCAAAGGTCAACCGGCTGGCACCTATCCAGGAACGTCGGATGATTCTAAAAGCGGTGGAAAGCGGTATCCCGATTGAGCGCATCGCCGAGGCATTCGGCGAAGACGTGAGAAAGGTCAAAGCCCGAATAGCAGTCACTGACGGCCTTTGCTCGGAGGTGGTCGAGATGATGAAGGATAAGCAAATCAGCCCTCATGCGCTCAAACTGCTGCGGCAGGCGATGCCGGCCCGGCAGATCGAAATGACCGAACTGATGGCTGCGGCCAATAACTTCACCAAGGCCTATGTGGAGGCGTTGCTTGTCAGCACGCCCAAGAGCAAGCTGTCGCCGTCGCGGCTCAAGTCGGACCCTAAGGTAAAGCCAGAGGATCTGGCCCGCATCGAAATGGAAATGGAGTCTATCGGCAGGGAGTACAAGACCTGCGAGGAGATGTTCTCGAAGAGGGTACTGGTGCTCACCGTGTTCCGGCGTTACGTCGTCGGACTGATGGAAAACGAGAGGATCAATCGCTTCATTAAGTCACGGCATTCGGGCATTCACGCGGAACTTGAGGCAATCGTCGCTAGCGAAACCGTGTGCTAAGAGCCCAATCTGGCGAAAGCGGCTATCCAGACCCATCGCGTGTAGGAACACCACGGGCTGAGGCAGGATGGGTCGCCGGGTTATGGATCTTTTTGCTTTCGGAGGCGATTGACAGCTAGTTTGGAATTGGTCGTTCATCGTCCGTTCCCTTATGACCGATCGGTTTCCTCCTCTCAATTCTGTGTCAGAAGCTCTGCGATCACGGGAGCAGGTGCCCCGGCGCTTCTACCAGGTTATCGATCATCCAGCGCCGCTTGCAGGTAGCGAGTTTCCGTCCGGATTTCGCGATTGGGCTGGTTTCGCTCAGCTTGGATTCCATCACATCGTCTGCCTCTCGTCCGAGCGTCCGAACTACGATCCGGCTCCGCTGACCTTTCTCGCCGTCTGCGAACTGGACGACCTTGGCGTGGTTCCGTTGCCCTCAGAGCCCCGTCAAGAAGCTGCGAGGATCCACGGCATCGCTCGGCAGATCGTCGATGCTCTCCAGGGAGGCGAGGGGGTGTTAGTTCACTGCGCTGCCGGCAGGGGACGAACGGGGACGGTTCTTGGAGTCGCCCTTAGGATGCTGGGATTTGAAGGCCCTCAGGTAATCGAATACCTGAACGAACTTCACGTAGAGCGAAGCGGAAAGGGGTGGCCAGAGGGCCCCTGGCAGGCGCGAGTGGCGAGGGACTGGCCGAAGCTCCCGAGGTAGGGCTCACTTTACCTTTCCTTCAGCTCGTCGGATCAGGTCAGAAAGTTCGAATTCGAGTCCTTTCGCTACCCGGATGAGACACTCGATTGACGGGCGCCTGTTCAATTTCTCGTAATTCGCGATGGCTTGCTGCGAGACTCCGCTGGCTTGCGAAAGGGCGTAGACCGTCAGTCCGAGTTCGGCCCGCCGGATTGCTATCTCCTTGCAGATCGCCTCGACGAGACTTTCTGGCCAGGTCGCACGTTTCACAGCTGGTCAGCCTAACGGGAGGCCAACTTGACACATACTTCACGTTTGTGATGTATTGCTCCCGTGATGCAATCTCCCCCGATCCGCTTCAGTTGCCCTACTTGTCGCCAAATTCTTACCTCTCCAGCCGACTTCGCGGGTCGCCAGATCTCCTGTCCTTCCTGCAAGAGCCAGGTATCGGTTCCGGCTCCGCCGGCCAAAGCGAAGGGGCAGGGGACCGGTCTCGCCATCACGGTCGTGATCTCGGCCGCCTTGCTTGTCGGCGCAGGTTTTTACTGGAAGGCAACGAAGGGACGATCAGCTTTAGGTGAAGCGTCCTTGGTCTCGGCGGAACCTTCATCTACTGCCTCTGCACCTCGGCCCGCCGATGCGCTGCCTCCCTCCGCGGCCTCTTCTGAGCCCAAGCTGCTCCGCAGCGGTGCCGGCGACTGGGATTCGGCCGAGGCCTTCTATCGGGCCTCAGCGAATGCCCAGGAGCTTCCGCTGGCCTCGCAGCCCGTCAAAGGCTCGGTCTACCAGCTGACCGGCTTCAATATCGACCAAGTCGGTAGCGATTTCTTGCTGATCTCGAATCGGGCGACCAAGGACCGGTGGGTGATCAGTCCTGACAACCCTCGGGCCATGGATGAGATCACAATCTCGGATACCAGTGTCATCCTGTATGCAATCGGCGTCTATGCCGGACCCAAGGACGTTCCGACGGTCTCGGGAGCCTCCGTCAGACTTCCCGTGTTGACCACCTTCGCCCTATCGACCACCCGCGGGTTCATCAATCTGGAGAACCCAGCGGCCGAGAAGGCTTCGTCAGGGGCATTGGAGACGGCCCGCCTCGAACGCGAAGCAGCACTCAAGAAGGAATCGGATGAGCGGGAGGCAGCGAACGAGCGTCGTCGGGTCGCAGCGGAAGAGAAGGAGCGCCAGCAGAGATCTGCCTACGAAGCGGCTCGGGTGAAGCCTCCTTGGCAGGATGACGAGGTGTCGGACAAGAACCGGCTTCCGAATGCACGGGCTCGATTGGCAGCAGTTGAATCCCGGATCGATTCCGAGCGGAAGCGCTACGCAGAGGCTCTGAACCTGATCAATACGCTGACCAAGAACAAGACGGTGCCGGTCAGGGAGGGCTCGGTGAACTACCAGCGCTGCATGGCGGCGTCGAAGGTCATCAACGAGGTCGAGGAAGGCGCGGCCAACCTGAAGGCCGAGAAGGCCAGCCTGGACGCGCTGGTCAGCGAACTGGAGATGCAATCCGCACACTGAATTCAATCGATGAGCATCTTGATTTCGCAGTCTGGGAAGCAGTCCGGGCCATTCACGGTCACGGAGCTTCAGAGTAAGGTTGACCGAGGTGAGGTTTCACGCGGCGACTTTGCCTGGTGGGAAGGCCTTGCAGAGTGGGTACTGGTCGAGAAGGTCGAGGGCCTCTCGTTCCCTACCGTGTCCTCTTCACTTCCGATCCAGGTCACGGCGGCCGACTTGGTGCCGGTCCAGCAGCAGACTTTCTGGAGACCACGGCTTCCCGGAGCGCTCGAACTCTGCACGGGCGGCCTGATCGATCCGATCTTCCACACCTTGAACTGGGCCAAGCTCAAGAACTGGCAGGAGGTTCGAACCTCGATTGCGTGGGTGATCGGGATGTTCGTGTTCGCGAGCGTTCTCAGAGCAGTAGTGATGGTCGACTACCAGAAGCGCCACATGTGGTTTCTGGCTTGGCTGTTCGTTCTGGCGGCTTGGCACACCGTCCGAGCCAGGAAGCTCACCGCTGTTCTGAAGGCCATGCCGACGGGGACGATCCGATGGAGATCGACCAAGCCATATGCCTGGGCCGTGATCGTCCTGTTCGTCTGCATTTGGGTGACTGGCTACTTCAGCTACCAGCGAACCGTCCTTGAGCTGAGCACGCGGCAGACCCTCAACGAAATGCTGAAGCGATCTGGCGCCACCGAATTCGAATGCGTCGACGTCCGCCTGGGCGATCAAATTGCGGATCGGCTCTACCGAGCTGATGCGGTGATCGACACCGGGGAGTTGATTCCGCTCACCGTGAAGGTCATGAATTCCGACCTGAGTACGGAGCGTCTCAAGAGGACCTTGCTCGGCTACGTCGGCATCGGAGGGATGCAGTCAATGTCGGACCAGATCTCGGTCAAGGTGAACGGTCGGCAGCTTTTCGAGGACAACGGGATGTCGAATTTGCTTCGATAGCCTGTGGAGTCTAATACTTCACAGAGAAACGTCGCTGTGGTTTCATCCTGGGCATTTTGCCCATGGAACTGATCCCCGAGAATCTCCGACTCCGCCTCATCGAGAACTCCCGTGCATCGCAGCTCTCGATCGACCGAGACGGCAATCCACCCGATCACTGGCCGGTCATCAAGCTCTTCACGCCAGACGCACAGGCAACCTGGCTGCTGACCGAGCTGAACCCCGATTGCAATGTCGCGTTCGGGCTAGCCGACTTCGGACTTGGCTGCCCTGAACTCGGCTACGTGTCGCTCGACGAGCTATCCAGGCTCCGCGGCCACTTGGGACTGGCCATGGAGGTCGATTCGGGGTTCGAGGCTGAGTTCCCGCTTTCCGACTACGCCCGGATGGCGAGACAGGCCGGCCGCATTGAAGCCTGACTGCCAGGTCGAAGC
>JAQGPE010000085.1 GCA_028293225.1 Akkermansiaceae bacterium
CCCGTCTGAAAGCGATGGCCGCCAAGGTCCGCGATCTCACCCCCGACGTCCCGGTCTGGATCAAGGTGGTCTGCGCCATGATCTTGGCAGCCTGCACCTCCGCGGGCGGGTGGCGCATCAACAAGACCATGGGCCACCGCATGGTGAATCTGCAGCCCTTCCACGGCTTCGCCGCCGAGACCACCGCCGCCACCATTCTCGCCATCACCGGTAAATATGGCATGACGGTCTCCACCACCCACTGCATCACCACCGCCATCATGGGCGTCGGCGCGACCAAGCGCTTCAGCGCCATCGACGGCAAGATCGTCCGCCGCATCGTCGGAGCCTGGGTTCTCACCCTTCCCGCCGCCGGCGGCGTGGCCTATGGCGCCATGTGGATCTGGATGCACGTGGCTCCTTGAAAACGAACGCCCGGGACGGCCTGCAACTGATAGATCCCCATCGACTCCCCGGTCTTGACCGGCAGGCCACAAGGATGTATTTCGGCCACCTAAAGTAATTTCCGGCCATGAGACCCCTATTCCTTGCCGCTATCCCCGCCCTGCTTTTCACCGTTTCCTGTTCCTCCCTCACCAGCATGGGCGGCGGAAACCAGTACATGGCCGGCTTCAACAAAGGCCGCCAGCACGACTGGAAATCCAGCCCCATCCCTGACGACATTTCGTATTGGGAGGGCGACAGCGTGTCCGGTCCGCCGAGCGTCCGCATCCGCCGCCCGCTCCAGCGCGCGGAATTCTACAAGGGCTCGACCCTCGTCGGCATCTCGCGGATCTCCACCGGCAAGGAAGGCCACGACACTCCGTCCGGCACCTACAAGGTCGACGCCAAGATCGTCGATTACCGCTCCTCCACCTACGGCCTGTTCCGTGACAAGACCACCGGCCAGGTGGTGAATCCGGAAGCCGACATGCACAAGGACAAGGTCCCGCCGGGCTGCGTCTACGAAGGCGCCCAAATGCGCAATTTCGTCCGCTTCGCTCCGGGCGTCGGCATGCACGCCGGCTACCTCCCGGGCTACGCGGCCTCCCACGGCTGCGTGCGCATGCCGGAAGGCATGTCCAAGAAGTTCTTCGACGCCGCCGTCGTCGGCATGCCGGTCATCGTCGAATGAGCGGATCTCCCGGCCTGGGTTCGGAGGCAGATATGGAGATTTCCCTGCAAAAGGTGAATCTCCTGCTGCCAGCCATCGCTGATGGCCAGATCACGCTGGTCGATTGCCGCGAGGACGACGAGTGGCAGTTCAATCGCCTGCCTGGCGCCCGGCTGATGCCGTTGTCCCGTTTCGGCGAGTTCGCCGTGCCGGAAGGTCCCGTGATCGTCTACTGCCACCATGGCATGCGCTCGCTACGGGCCACCTCGTACTTCCGCTCGCGCGGCAATCCCCAGGTCTGGTCGATGGCCGGCGGCATCGACGGCTGGTCTCTGGAAATCGATCCCCAGCTCCCGCGCTATTGATCCCATGCGAGCCGTCGTTCAACGCGTCGCCTCGGCATCCGTCACGATCGAAGGCCAGGTCGTGGCCTCGATCTCCCGCGGCCTGCTCATTCTGTTAGGCATCGAGGAACCCGATGGCGAAGAAGACATCGCTTGGCTGGTGCCGAAGATCGCCCGCATGCGGATCTTCTCCGATGACGAGGGCAGGATGAACCGCTCGGTGGTCGAGGCCGGCGGCGGTGTGATCGTCGTCAGCCAGTTCACTCTCCACGCTTCTACGAAAAAGGGCAATCGCCCCTCCTTCATCCGCGCCGCCCGCCCGGAGCAGTCGGAACCGCTCTACCAGCGCTTCTGCGCCGCCATGGAGGCTGAACTCGGCTTCTCGATCGGCACCGGCCGCTTCGGCGCCGACATGCAGGTCGCCTTGGTCAACGACGGCCCGGTGACCATCACCATGGACAGCCGGGCGCGGGAGTGAGGAAGCTCACTTCTTGATCCGGATCGGCGTGCCGCAGAAGGTGCAGTTGAACCACTTGAAGATCATCACGTGCATGGCCAGGGCGCCGATGTGGCCGAAATAAAACGCCTTGTGAGCCTTGCGGTTCTTCAGGCAGTTCTTCGGCACGTAGAGACGCTGGCCGCAGACCCGGCACTTCGCTCCAGTGCTCACCATCGCGTAAAGAACCGCCAGGACCGGCAGAGCGATCGGGAAAGCGATGATCCAAGCCGGCACCCACTCGAAATGCCTCACTTGCTGGTCAGCCAGGATCAGCAGCGGCGCCGCAATTAGTGCCAGCGGCAGCATGATCTGAAGCAGGACGGCGAACAGACCGCCGAACCAGACCTTCAATGGACGATCGTGCAACACCCCGCGGATATAGAACCGGGATGACGGCTTGCGCCGGCCGTTCGTGCCCGGCCGCGGCGCCCGCAGCAGGGCGATCCGGTCATCCTCCATCCCGGCCCGCGAGGAGGAGTTGCGGGGAGGAGGGGTATCCCCTTGAAATTCTTCGATCGTCCGGACCCGCCCGACATCGATACCGCGGCGGCCGTTTAGGCCGTTCTCCGTCGTCTGACCCGGCCCGGCAGAGGAGGATCGCGAACGACTTTCGCTCACGGAAGAAGTTGGCAGATCGAATTTCTTCTTCCCGTTCGTTTCTTCGACAACCGGAACCACTGCAGGCTCCGCCACCCGGACATCCAGATCCCCCAGCGCCCGGTTCAACAGCGGCGCAACCGCGATTTCCGAAGGTTTAATGCCCTTGTCGGCCAGCACCCGGCCCGGGATCGGAATCGCCACCGGAGCCTGGAGGAGCATCTTCATCACCTCCGGATCCGCTTCGAAGTTCACCGGCCCGGAAACCTCGGCAAGCGCGGCCTCTTCGTCGAAAACCGGCTCGGTGGCAACTGCCGCCGCCGGAGTCTCCTCCACTGCCGCTGTCGCCGCAGGCTTGCGCTGACCTGGAGAGCGAACCGCAGCGGACCGCTCCGCCGGAGCAGACACCCTGCGGGCCACGGGTTTCGGTCGCTTGGAGACTTCCCCATTCTCATGGAGATCCTGAGCGTCCTTCACCCACAGGGCGACGGTGTCCTCGTCCGGTGCCTGGGTGACGATTTTCAGCATCGAGTTGGCCTTGGCCAGCTCAGCCGTCAGCTTGCCGGGGTCCGCACCGGCCACTGCCCGCACGTCTCCCCAGCCTGCTGCATCAAGCAATTCGAGCTCGTCGGGACCTATCCCGTGGATCGTCAGTAGTTTCGACATTTACCCCTTGGCGCGAAATTAGGCCGCGAAATGAATGTGGCAAGATCTCATGCGAGGCTCGCCAACATCTCTCCGAGTTGAGCCAGTTTTGCCTTCCAATCTTCCAGACGGGCTTTTTCCTGCTCAACGACTTCTGCCGGTGCGCGGGCCACGAAACTCTCATTGCCAAGCTTGGCCACCGAGCGTTCGAGTTCTTGCTGGATTTTATTGATTTCACGGGTCAGGCGGACTTTCTCCGCCTCCACGTCGATCAGGCCTTCCAGCGGCAGATACACCTCGCCGATTGGCGTCAGAGCCACCGGGGTGCCCTTCGGACCTTCGTAGCCTGAATCCAGCACGATTTCCTGGGCCCCCACCAGCAGAGCCAGCACTGGCGTTTCCTCGGCAAACCAATCCGGCGCGCCCTTCACGACAAAGGTTACGTCCTTACGGGTCGCCACGTTGTATTCCACCTTCAGGTTGCGCAGGCGGCCAACGGCCTCATAGATCGCCGCCGCTTTGGTCTGCTCGGTGGCGATGTCCTCGTCGGACAGGCCCGCAAGCACTGCCTCATCCGGCAATTCGGCCAGCATCAGGAATTCTCCTTCCGCCACGTAGCCCATCCGCAGAGACAATTCCTCGGTCACGTGCGGCATGTAGGGATGCAGCAGTTGCAGGAAACGGCTCATGACGGTATCGAAGACCGACAGCGTCACCGCACGGGCTTCCGGTGTCGCGCTCTCGCGCAGGTCGCCTTTCACCGCTTCCAGGAACTTGTCGCAGAACTCCGCCCACAGGAACTCGGACAGCAGCTGTGCGATCTCGCCGAAACGATACTCGCCGTAGACCCGCTCCAGATCCACCGCCAGCTTGTCCAGCTTGGCGAGAATATCGATGTGGAAGCAGTTGGCCATCCCCACCACTTCGCCGTCTTCATCGTCGTTCTCCTCGGACGATTCCGGGAACTCGACGTTGCCGCCCATCTGGCGGAAACGGCAGGCATTGTAGAGCTTGTTGGCGAAATTCCGGCCTTCGCCGATGGCATCTTCGTTGTAGCGGATATCGCCTCCCATGGGAGCGATCCGCATCAAGCCGAAGCGGAGACCGTCCGCACCATATTTCTCCATCAACTCGACAGGATCCGGGGAATTGCCCAGCGACTTGCTCAGCTTCTCGCCCTTATGGTCGCGGATGATTGAAGTGAAAAAGACGTTTTTGAACGGCAACCCGCCAGCAAAGCGGTAGCCCGCCATGATCATCCGCGCCACCCAGAAGAAAATGATGTCCGGCCCCGTCACCAGGTCGGTGGTCGGGTAGAACTTGCGCAGCGTCGCGCTGTCCTCACCCACGTTCGCCATGGTCGCGAAAGGCCATAGCCACGAGCTGAACCACGTGTCCATCACGTCCTCGTCGCGCTCCCACTCCGCCTCGTCATCCGGCGGCTGCACGCCGACGTAGATGTCGCCAGCACCCAGATCCGCCATGTCGAGCGACTCCGCGTTCTTCAAACTCTCCAGCTTGTTCTTGCGATACCA
>JAQGPE010000089.1 GCA_028293225.1 Akkermansiaceae bacterium
GGCCTGCTCGCCGGTGCGGCGGTGCTCCTGGTGGGTGGCTATTTCCTGAGGGCGGCCCGGCTGAAGCGCCGGGAGCTACGGGACCTGCCGTAGCTGCAGCGGCTCATTTCTTCACGGTCACGGGAAAGACGTGGTCCAGCAGGGTCTGGAGGGCGGCGGGCGCCTGAATGCCGGTGCAGCGGTAGCCCAGCTGCGGATACTGGACGGAGAATAGGAGCTCTTTCGGGTCCTTGGGCGTCTTGGCAGCCTTCGGGGTCAGGCCGGTCTCCAGGATCAGCACATCCTTGCACCAGGCCCGCACGCCATAGACCGGCTTGTCACCCGGCATACCGACCGGGCTTTCCGCGACCTGCAGGATCCGGCTCATCTCGGTCTTGAAAAAGGCCAGCTCCTTCGCGTCGAGCTGCTGCTTCTTTTCGATCGCCACCTCAGCGGTCTTGAAGGCATCGGTGGGGATCACGAAGTGGTCGTCCGCTGGCTTTCCGGCCTCAGCTGGCGGCAGCGAGGCCGCAGAGAGCTGATAGATCTCCACCCGGTCCACGGCGGCCAGTTGGCCGGCGATTCCCCTGCGGAAATAGGCTTCGGCCTTTTTCAGGTCCTCGTCCAGGTTCTTGGAGTTGAGGTCCCGAAGGCGGGCAATCTCAGCCATATCCACCCCGGCGGCGTGGAGAACCGGGGTGAGGGCGAGAATCGAAAGGAGTGGAATGATTGAAAAACTTTTCATGCGCGGAGACAGGTGGAAACCGATGAGATGGAGGATAGGCCCATTGTATTCATCCCGCCTGCGTTTTCCTGGCGCGGTTTGCGAGTCGATTGGCGGACTCCCCCACCCGCAGCCCGGCGGAAATGGTTAAGGTGCTGGCGATGAAAGCAACCTTTCCCGACCACTGGTCCACCGCCGATATTCCCTCCCAAGCCGGCAAACTCGCCATCGTCACCGGCACCGGCGGCCTCGGCTACGAAACCGCCCTCGCTTTAGCCAACGCCGGGGCGGAGGTGATCATCGCGGGGCGCAGCGAAGAAAAGGGACATGAGGCCGTGGCCCGGATCCGGGCGGGAAATGCCGCCGCCAGGGTGCGCTTCGGCCTGCTGGACCTGGCCGATCTTTCCTCGGTCGCGGCCTTTGCGGAGTTGCAACTCGGCGAGGCCCGGCCCATCGACCTGCTGGTCAACAACGCCGGGGTCATGACTCCGCCGGACCGCCGCGAGACCAAGGACGGCTTCGAGCTCCAGTTCGGCACCAACTACCTCGGCCACTTCGCCCTGACCGCGCGGCTGCTGCCTCTGCTGCTCCGCGGGCAGGAGACCCGCGTGGTGCAGGTCAGCAGTGGCGCGCACCGGTTGCAGGCGGACATTCATTTCGACGACCTCCAGTGGCAGCGCTCTTACAAGCCGTGGCCCGCCTATGCGCAGTCGAAGCTGGCCACGCTGATGTTCGCCCTCGAGCTCCAGCGCCGCAGTGACGCCAATGGCTGGGGTCTCATGAGCAACGCCGCGCACCCGGGCTATGCGACCACGGATCTGATCGCCAACGGGCCCGGGCAGAAGGGACTCGCGTGGCTTTTCAACCGCTATGTAATGCAGCCGGTCGCGAGCCACTCCCCTGCCTCCGGAGCACTGCCAACCCTGCTGGCCGCCACCTCGCCGCTGGCGGAAAAGGCTGGCTACTATGGGCCCCGTAATGCCTTCGAACTCAAAGGACCGCCGGCGCCGGCGATCGTCGGGAAGAAGGCGCAGGACATCACCGTGGCGAAGAAGCTCTGGGATGTCTCGAACGAACTCTGCGGGGTCGCGTGGTCATGACCGGCGACGAAAAAGCCTCCGGGAAAAGGCTCCCGGAGGCTGGTGAAATCAGCGGATCAGTCCGCGGCGGGCCGCTTCACTTGGATGCGTACTTCACGCCGCAGCCGTACGGCTGGGTCTTGGCCTTTTCGACCGGCTTGCCGGCGAGAACGGCATCCAGCGCCTTGCTCACATAGCTGTCGGCCTTTTCCAGGTCGGAAACTTCGGTGGTGGCGATGGAGTCGATCGCGCCGTTGTAGGCGACCTTGCCCTCCTTATCGATGACGATCATGTGCGGGGTGGTCTTGGCGTCGTATTCCTTGCCAACCTTGCCATCCGCATCGACCAGCACTTGGGATGCCTTGCTGCCTTCCTTGGCGGCGCGCTCACCGAGTTCCTTCGGCGCGTAGTAGCCTTCCTTGCCCTCGGCGCTGGAGGCGATGGACAGCCAGACCACGTCCTTGCCGGTGTAGGAGGACTGCAGTTTCTGCATGTTGCCGCTGCCGTAGTGCTTGTGGACGAACGGGCAGTCGAAGTTGACCCATTCCAGCACGACGACTTTGCCCTTCTGGTCGGCGAGGGAGACTTTCTCGCCCTTCACGTTCTTCAGGGTGAAGGCGGGGGCCTTGGCGCCCGGCTCGACGGCAAAGGCGGTGGCGGAGCAGATAAGGGCGCCGATGACGGCTCCGAGGAAGGTGTTGGCTTTCATTTTGAACTTTTAAGGTAGGAGTTGGTTCGTCGATGACGGTGGCGAGCCCGCGTTTGCTGTCCAATGGAAAGCAACAGCGGGTCACAGGCATGAGACGGGGCGGACGGAGTTTCATTCCCGGAAATTTCCTCAAGCGACCGTTTCGAACGAATGCTGGCAGGTGTACAGCCGGCTCGGCGGGGCATTGTACGTGTTCATCCGAAGGAAGTTGGATTGACGCGCCCCGGCGTTGACGCAGCAGGGTTTCCGGCCTGAAATCCGCCGCCCGGCACGACCCGGGACATGCCATGGACTATTCGCAGAAAATCGCCCGTCAGATCGCAGGCATCCCCCGCTCGGGGATCCGCGATTTCTTCGAGCTCGTGCAAGGCCGGGAGGGGATCATCTCCCTCGGCGTGGGCGAGCCCGACTTTACGACTCCGTGGCACATTCGCGAAGCCGCCATCTACGCCCTGGAGAAAGGACACACCACCTACACGTCCAATCTGGGGCTGCCGGCACTGCGCAAGTCAATCGCCCGCTACGTCCGCGACTTCTTCCACGTCGAGTACGAACCGCTGACGGAGGTGCTGGTCACGGTCGGCGTCTCCGAAGCCATCGACATCGCCCTGCGCGCCCTGGTCAATCCGGGTGACGAGGTGATCTTCCACGAGCCCTGCTACGTCTCGTACTCCCCCAGCATCGTGATGGCCTATGCCACCGCGGTCAGCGTGGAGACCAGGAAGCGCGACGGCTTCTCCCTGAAGCCGGAAGCGCTGGCCAAGGCGATCACGCCGAAGAGCCGGGTGCTGATGTTGAATTTCCCGACCAACCCGACCGGCGCGACCGCCAGCCGCGAGGATCTGGAAGGCATCGCCAAGCTGTGCATCGAGCATGACCTGATCGTGCTGACCGACGAGATCTACAGCGAGCTGCGCTACGACGCGAACGACGAACACGTCTCGATCGCCTCGCTGCCGGGCATGAAGGAGCGCTGCGTGCTGCTGCACGGCTTCTCGAAGGCCTTTGCCATGACCGGCTTCCGCCTGGGATATGCCTGCGCGCCGCAGCCGATCATCGAGGCGATGATGAAGATCCACCAGTACTCCATGCTCTGCGCCCCGATCATGAGCCAGATGGCCGCGATCGAAGCGCTGGAAAACGGCCACGCCGAGATGGTGAAGATGCGTGACGCCTATCACCAGCGGCGAGATTTCCTGGTGAAACGGCTCAATGAAATGGGCCTGAGCTGCCACTCTCCGGGCGGGGCCTTCTACGTCTTCCCGGACATCCGCGGCACCGGCCTGGGCAGTAAGGAATTTGCCATGAAGCTGCTGGATGCCGAGGGCGTCGCGGCCGTACCGGGCAGTGCCTTCGGCGCGTGTGGCGAGGGCTTCCTGCGCTGCTGCTACGCCACGGGCTTTGACGATCTGAAGCTGGCGATGGACAAGATGGAGCGCTTTGTGGGCTCGCTCTGAGCCTGCGCCTTTTTCGGATCACCACGGGCTCCCCTGTCATTCGGGCGGCGGGGGAGTTCCGGCTTGGCGTCACGGGGTGGAGACCGATAGGCTCGCCGATTGTGAAGGAAGTTCATCTCGCGGCGAGAATCGCGCTGGTCCAGATCGCGGTGGTGATCCTCGGGCTGGTCGCTTGCTTCATCTCGATCGTGGTCCGCTTTCCGCCCGTAAGCCACTGGTATCCCTGGGCGCAGGTCGTGAGATACGGCTTTGTGCTGCTGCTGTTGCTGCCACCGGTCTGGATGGTCGTCGCGATGCGGAAGGAGCAGGATGCGGAAAGCCGCTGGTCGGAACGCTGGACTCTTTTCACCGGACTGGGCCTGCTGGTCGCGCTGGCTTTCCTGTTGGGCCTGACGGCGATCAATCCAGGAGAGCAGCCAATCTTCAGCGCGTCGGCTTCGATAGCAAATCAGTAAGGGCTTTCCCCCAACTGACCGTGCGACGCCATCTGAAGAAGCCTGTTCCGGGGAGCGCCTCCGACCGGTGAAATTGTCGCCAGACGGGCGGGAAAGCCTTGCCCGGAAAGCCCTGTTTCGCGCTTTATCCCGACAGACACCGGCCGATGAAGATAACTCCCTCCCCTGCCCTACTCCTCGCTGCGGCCCTCTGCGTGTCCCTCAACAGCTGTGGGGTGAAGCCGCCTCCTGCGTCCCAGGGAAACGGCCCGGTGAAGGATTACACCGCGATGGTCATTTTCACGGTCGACAAGCGCGGTCAGGTCATCTCCGCCCATGTCGAGAAACCGATGAAGCCGGTGTTCGATCAGGCCGCGATCAGGGCGATCAAACGGGGAGTCTATCCGCCTGGAGAAAAGACGCAGACCGCCAGGAAACCGGTTACCTTTCACCTCAAGGATTGATTCCTCTGCCTCTCCTCCGTCGCAACAGCTCACAACTCTATTCCCATGGTCCGCTCCTCCCTTCTTTCGCTCGCCCTGCTCAGCGCGGCAACGCTTCTCACCGGCTGCTCGGTCAACAAGACCTTCAAGGACAAGACCAACGAGCGGCTTGAGCGTGCGGAGAAAAAGCAGGGCTCGTCGATCGAAGCACCGAAGCCGATCGACGACAAGGTCGCCAAGATCTGGGAAGCCGATCCGCGCTACCGCAACGCCGTGGGGCATCGTGGTGGGAAGATGCCGCGGCTGATCTCATCGCCCTCGCTGTTTTACCCCATCGACCCCCGGATCGCCGATCAGACCGCTGCGGTGATTGTCACCTTCGTGGTGAATGAAGCCGGCATGGTGGAGGAGGCGAAGGTGGTGATGACCTCCAACAAGCGCTTTGATTCCGGTTCGCTGGCATCCGCGCGGGAGATGAAGTTTTCCTCCACCGGCAATGGTTCAGCGAAGTACTTCTTCACCGTGCCGATGATCTACATCGGCGAGGGAGCCCAGGTGACGCGGACGAATCCTGGCCAGGCGAAACCGGAAGAGGTGACCGCAAGCGCCCCGAAACTACCCAAGCCCGGGCCGGCCGGAGCGGCGGTGACGGTGCTGTTCACGGTCGAGGAAGACGGCCGGGTCTCCGCCACGAAGGTCGAGAAGTCGAATGACGCCCGCTTCAACGAAGCGGCACTGGAAAGTGTGAGGGGCAGGAAATTCCCCGCCCGCCCCAAGGGCAGCGGCAGCCACCAGGCGCGGCTGAAGATCAGCTTCCAGTGAGTCCCGCGCGGGGCTTGTCGTGATCCCAGGTATTCCGGTCATCCGGATCGTTCCCCAAGGTCGCTGAAATGCCATCCGGCCCGAGGCTGTAGAGTCCGAAGCCGTCCTTCAGCGAGCGGTCCCGGCGATACTGATAGGCGTGACCCCAGGCATCGACGGGAAGCTTATCCATCAAAGGTGACCAGTTTTCGGCGGGCGGCAGGGATGCGGGCCTCTTGACGAGAGCGCTGAGTCCCTCTGCCTCCGTGGGCAGGCGGCCGTGGTTGACCTGGTACATTTTGACCGCGGAGCTGATCGAGCAAAGCGTGCCAAACGTGAAGTCACAATGGGTTCCTTCCCGCATGGGATCTGAAGCACACCGCCCCACCAGGAGAGCTACGGCGCCCGCCATCCCGAGAAGGCAGGGCTTGCCGATCATGGCTGGCTTTCGTCCTCTAGACGCTCGGTCATGAGGCCCTTCAGCACAAAGCCGAGGACGAGGGCGGCCACCGCCACTTGAGCGGTCCGGGGCTTGTAAGGATCGATGTGCACGGCCTTTTCTCGAGCTGTCCAGGAGTTCACGTCATCGGGGTCATTGCCTTCCGAATCGCTCACGCCATCCATCCCAAAACTATAGACGCCGTAGCCCGCCGGCAGGGCCGGGATCAGCCGGTACTGATAGCCTCCTCCCCAACTGTCGAGGATGGAACCAGGGTGACCGGGGGACCACGATTCTGACCGGACGTCGCCCATGTGTTGCACCATGGCCTCCAGCGAAGGAGGGAGGGCGCCGGTCTCCTTCCGGTAGGCTTCGACCGTCTTGCTGATCTCGCCGACATCGCCGCGGGTCCGCTGGCATTTCGTCGTGGCGTCGATGCGCTCGCAAACCGAGATGAAGACGACGAAGCCGAGATACAGCAGGCTGACCGTCAGCAGCAGCAGGTGAAAGAAATGGGACAGGGGTGAACGGCGCATGGAGGGGAACAGGGGTCAGCTTGCGAATACGAACAGGCGCTCCGGGCGGCTTTTCAGGAAGATCCCGGCGAGGCCGCCGGCGAGAAAGACGCCT
>JAQGPE010000096.1 GCA_028293225.1 Akkermansiaceae bacterium
TTGAACATGGCGGCGATCTTTTTGGGACCGAGGCCTTCGATTTCGAAGAGCTCGAAAAACGTCTCCGGATACTCGCGACGGAGATTCAGGTGGAACTGGAGTTCACCGGTGCTGGCCAGTTCATGGAGCTTGTCCTGTAGGGCGCTGCCGATGCCGCGGATGCCCTCGAGTTTTCCCTCGCGGGCCAGTTCCACGATGTCGCCATCGTAGCCCAGAACCGTCTCGGCGCCCTGGCGATAGGCCCGGATCTTGAAAGGATTTTCGCCTTTGATCTCCAGCAGCAGGGCGATTTCTTCCAGGATTTCGGCAAGATATTCTCGGGTGACAGGCATGGCTTTCAGGGCGGGTTGAGGAGGAAGTCGGCGATCACCATCCGGTGGTCGCTGAAGCGGGTGGTAAAGGCGGCACAGTGGAGGGGCGTGAACTCGCGGCTGACATTGATGCGGTCGATGCGGTGGATCGGAATGCGCCGCTGGAAGGTATTGCCCCAGCCGGAACCCACGGCGGCGAAGGCATCCTGATGATCGCGGAGAACCATGCGCTGGATAGGATCGCCGGGAGGGGCATTGAAATCGCCGCCGACGATCGACGGGCGGCCGCCGCCTTCGCTGCGGAGCAGACCCAGCGCCGCGGCCATTTCCGTTCTGCGGCCGAGGCGATTCTGAAGATGCGTCGCCCAGCAGGAGCTTCGCCAGAAACGGAGATCGGTGGCGGCAGTGGCGAGATGGATATTCAGGATCTCGATATCGATCCCATCCGGAGTTTGAACCGTGAGCTGCTGGTCGCGGTAGAGGAGATTGCGGACCTCGCGGGTGATCTTCCAGCGGGTGGCCACGCCGTTCGAGTTCTGGTGGCAGCGTGAATCGCCGGAGGGTCCGTAGAGCTGCTCGCAGATCTTCTTAACCTGGTAGGTGTGAACCTCCTGGAGCAGAACGATGTCGGGATCCCACTTGGCGATGTCGTCGATGGGATTGAAGCCCTTGTCGTAGTCGAAGTAACTGCAGTTGAGGGTGACGATCCGCAGAGGCCTGCTCCCGTTCACCAGCGGAGGGGCGCCCATTTTCGGAGGTGCGCTGCCGAGGCGGGTCAGAGCGCGGGCTTCATCCGCGGCCAACAACACCGTCAAAGCCCAGACGCCGGTGACGACCAGTGACAACGAGGCGCGGAGAAACCAGAACGCCGCGATCGACAGGGCGAGTCCGCAGCCGCCCCAGACCCAGACCGGCATGACCGTGAAGGCTGCGAGGCGGTCGGGCTGGCGCGAGTAGGCGAAGACCGTGAAAAGATGGAGGGCCAATGACAGCCCCACCAGCAGCCAGCCGGCATTGCGGCGGAGGCGGGTGGAGGTCATGGGCCGGGAGGATGGAAATTCCGGAGCTTCAGAAAGGCAGGCCCATGCCGCCGGTCAGCTTCTGCATCTCCGCCGCGGCCACGGCCTTGCCCTTGGCAATGGCTTCCTGGACGCCTTTCAGCACCAGATCCTGAAGGAACTCGACGTCCTCCGGATCGACCACCGACCTGTCGATGATGATCGACTGGACATCGCCGCCGCCGGTGGCGACCACGGTGACTTTGCCGCCGCCGACGCTGGCTTCAAAGGTGCGGCGTGCCAGCTCTTCCTGAGCGGCGGCCATCCCAGCCTGCATCTGCTGGGCCTGCTTCATGAGTTTCTGGATGTTCATAAAAGTAAGTTATTTGCGGATGGTGGCCTCGAACATTTCGAGAGCCTTCTGGATCAATGGATCCTTGTAGAACTCCTCCATGGGGTCGGCTTTTGCTGCGGGAGCTTCGGCCGGGGCGTCGGGCTTCCAGGGCGGGGCTTCGCCGATGACAGGCTCTGGTTCCGTGTGGGCTTCGGGTGCATCCGCGATGAGGTTGTCAAAGGCGTCGAAGGGACTGTCCTTGGAGAACAGGCTGGGGCGTCGATCGGGCTCCGGTTCGGGATCGCGGAACGAGATGATCTCAGCCTCCGTCTCGAACTCCGGCTCCGGCGGGACCTCGGCGGGGTGAGTTCTTTCCGGGCGCGCGGGCGGTTCAACGAGGAGTTCGGCAACCGGTTCGGGCTCCCGCGCGGCAGGTGTTTCCACGACCGGCTCAGGGGAGGGAATCTCCGCGACAGGCTGAGGTTTGGCCGGAGAAGATGGCGCGGCAGCAGCGGTCGAGACCGGCGGGGCGGCGGTGGTGACGCCGAACTGGGCGGGCAGCACCAGGTGGTCGGCGGCGCCGGCCAGGACCTTGATAACGTCCGAGATGCGCAACTCGCCAAGATTCTGGATCGCCTTGATAAAGCCGAGTTCCAGATGCAGGCGCTTGTTCGACGCCCATTTCATCCGGCCTTCGGTCTCCGCAAAGACATCGATCACCGACAGCAGGCGGTCGGCCGGGTAATTCACGGCGGCGGCCACCAGAGTGTTCCAGAGGTCTTCCGGGATGCCATCGCCGCCGGAGGTCGCGTCAATCCGGGCCACCAGCAGGGCGCGGAGGCAGCCGATGATCTCGCCGAGAAGCTGGGACAGTTCGCGGCCGGCCTCGGCTTCACGCTGCACGATCGAAAGCGCGGTCGGCGTGTCCTTTGCAAGTAGAGCTCCGGAGAGCGAGGCAACGGTTTCCCGCGAGGTGAAGCCGAACACGTCGAGCACATTCGCCTCGGTGATGCGGTCGCCGCAAAACGCCACGAGCTGATCGAGCATCGACTGGGCGTCGCGCATGCCGCCATCGGCGCCCTTGGCCACCGCCCACGCGGCGGCCTCGTCGAGCTTCACACCCTCTTCCGAAGCGATGTGCAGCAGGTGCTGGGCGATCGTTTCCGCGGGGATGGGCCGGAGGTCGAAGCGCTGGCAGCGCGACAGGATGGTCGGGAGAATCTTGTGAGGCTCCGTGGTGGCGAAGATGAATTTGACGTGCTCCGGCGGCTCTTCCAGTGTCTTCAACAGGGCGTTGAAGGCCTGGTTGGTGAGCATGTGGACTTCGTCGATGTAGTAGATCTTGAATTGGCCGGACGAAGGGGCGAAGCGGACCGTTTCGCGAAGCTGGCGGACCTCTTCGACGCCGTTGTTCGAAGCACCGTCGATTTCGAGCACGTCCAGGGAGCGGCCTTCGGCGATTTCCACGCAAACGGACTCATCCGGGTCGAAATCCACCCTAGGACCGCCGGTGCAGTTGAGGGCCTTCGCGAAAATGCGTGCGGTGGAGGTTTTTCCCGTGCCGCGGGGGCCGACGAAAAGGTAGGCGTGCGCCAGCCTCTTCTGGAGAATGGCGTTTTTAAGGGTCCGCACGACATGGTCCTGCCCCAGGACGTCGTCGAAGGTTTTCGGGCGGTATTTCCGGGCGAAGACCTGGTAGCTCACGCGCGAAAGCCTATGGGGGTTTGCGGGTTTGTCAGCACCGGGTTTGTCAAAAGCGGATTTTGCGGGGTGGGGGACAAGTTACCTGGGCCGGATGCCTGTGGCGGTCAGGTTCTTCTGCAATCTGTCAGTACAGGAGCCTGCGGCATCGGCGCCGAAATTTCTTCCGCTTTGGAGGAGTTCAGATTGGATCGGCGGATTATATGCCGGTCAAACCCATCCCCTCAATGAAACGATTCCCGGTTCTGTTGTGTTCCCTGCTGATCTGGCTCTGCGGAGCGCCTGTTTTTGGAGCGCCGCCGCTGCGGATCATGCCGCTGGGCGACTCCATCACCGACGGGGTGGGCGCGCCGGGCGGCTACCGGGGAACGCTGTCGAATCAGTTGAGCGCGGCGGGCTATACGGTCGATATGGTCGGCAACCAGACCGACAACAGCGAAGGGCTGGCCGACAAGGAACACGAGGGCCATCCCGGATGGCGGATCGACGAACTGGACACCAACATCGAGGGCTGGCTGGCGGGGATCGCGGACCCTGATTTCGTCCTGATCCACATCGGCACCAACGATTTCGGCCAGGGCTTCGCGACCTCCACCGCGATCAACCGGCTGGATGGACTGATCCTGAAGATTGCGACATTGCGTCCCAACGCCAATATCGTCGTGACCAATCTGATGGTCCGGAGCGAGCCTTACAACTCCCAGATCCAGGCTCAGTTCAATCCCTACGTGCAGGGAATAGTCGCGGCGCATGCCCAGGCTGGCAGGAAGGTGACCTTTCTCGATATGCGCGCCGCGGTGCCGCTGTCGGACATGCCGGACCAACTGCATCCCAACCAGAACGGCTACACGAAGATGGCCACGGCGTGGCGGGGCGCGATCCAGGCGCTCGCGACACCGGACGGCGACCATAGCGCACCGAAAATCGAGCGGGTGCGGGGCCAGGTTTCGCGGACCATGGTGGATGTGACCTTCAGCAAGCCGGTGGCGGACGATGCTGCAACGTTGTCGAATTTCAGCATCGCCGGCTTGACGGTCAGTGGTGCGACGCTGGATGCGACCAAGCGGGTGGTGACTCTGACCACCTCGCCACAGACGCCGGGGACGAGCTATACGGTGACGGTCAATCAGGTGAACGACCGGCAGTCGCCGACTCCCGCGACGATTCTCTCTAACAGCACAGCGGTGTTTTTCCCGGCGCTGCCGCGCGGCTACCGGAACCATGCGCCGGAGTCATCTGAATACACGCTGGCCTACTCGCTGGATATTCCTTCCCTGCCGCTCTATCGCGCCACGCCGCCGGTCTATCAGGTGGACAATCACGCTGGTGTGGGACCATTCGACCGCGTCGCCTATTACCTGGAGTTGCAGGGGGCGGACGGTCAATTGCAGTATGTATGGGCTTCCATGGATGCCTTCACGAACGACGTGAACCAGATCGGTGTTCCCACGGTGGCGAGCGGTGCGGTTTTCCAGCAGGGCGTGACTCATTTGAATGTGATCTCGAACGCCAGCGGAGTGGTCACGGGCACCGGCCTGCAGGG
>JAQGPE010000102.1 GCA_028293225.1 Akkermansiaceae bacterium
CTGGGGTCGAGCGTCAGGGTGTCGGAGTAGCAGCCGTCCCAGTGAATCACCAGCGTGGTCGCGTTGGGCGTTTCGAAGTGGATGGACTTGTTCGCCAGGTGCTCGCCGAAGGTCAGAAGGTCGCCGCGGTTGATGCTCTTCCAGGTGGTGCCGGGCAGGTCCTTTTGCATATCGCGGACGGGGCCCTGGCCCTGCAGGCGACGGCGTTCTTCGGCGATCGGTCCGGCGAGCTTGGGGTCGGAAAGCTTGGCGAGAGCGGCGAGGTAGTCGGCGTTGATCTTGCGCACTTCCTTCTCCATGTCGTCGTCGGCTTTTTCCACGGCTTTGACGAAGGTCCGGCGCGGGCTCTGGAGTTTGCGCGGCAGGCCGCCCGGCGGGTTGGGTCCGGGGAAGCCATCGGTGGCCATTTTCTTTTCGTCATTGATGGCGGAGACGGCCGTGGAGTCGGTGGCGGACTTGGCCTCCAAATCCAGGGCGACGAGATAGGCGTCGCGGGCGAACTTGATGGCGGCGGTGTTTTGCTCGACCAGCTTGTCCTTTTCCGTCTGGCGGGTGGCGGCCAGCGGGGCGATGGCGGGATCGAGATCCGCGGCAAAGGCCGGGAAGGAGAGGGCCAGCAGCAGGAAGAGTGTGAGAGATGATTTCATGGAGGAGGAGATAGCGGAGTTAAGCAGAGGGGATGGGCCAAGATCAATCGTCGAGCAATTCGGCCAGCATGCGGGCGGGATTTTCCAGGAAGCGGCGGCTGATCAGGTAGTGCTCGGTTTCGTGGTAGGCACCCTCCCGGATCCCGTCCTGGTCGAAGATCAGCACGGTGGCGCCGGGGTAGGTCATGAGGATGGGCGAGTGGGTGGCGATGATGAACTGGGAGCCGGTCTTCACGAGATCATGCATGCGGACGAGCATGGCCATCTGGCGGGAGGGCGAGAGGCCGGCCTCCGGCTCGTCGAGCAGGTAGAGTCCGTGGCCGGTGAAGCGCTCGGTGAGCATGGTCATGAAGGACTCGCCGTGGGACTGTTCGTGCAGGCCGTGGAAGGCGCCCAGCTGTTCGGCTGCGGTGGCCAGATTGTAGAAGCTTTCCGCGCGGAGGAAGAAGCCGTCGCGGGGCTTGCGGTAGCATCTGGCCAGGGACAGGTGTTGGTGGAGGGAGGAATGGCTTGCGCGGGTGGCGAAGCGGTAGTTGCGGCTGCCGCCCTCGGCGTTGAAGCCCCATTTCACGGCGATCGCTTCGAGCAGGGTCGATTTGCCGGCGCCGTTCTCGCCGACGAAAAACGTGACCGGCCGCGGGAAGTCGATCTGCTGCAATCCGGTGATGGCGGGCAGATTGAAAGGGTAGGTGTCGAAGGATTCGACCGAGCTCCTTTTCAACCCGGCGGAGAGCAGGAAGGGCTGGGGCGGAATCATTGCGGAGAGCATGAGGGCTTTTTCCGGGCAGCCAATTCCGAAAGCAGGTGAAGATCTTTCCGGCAAAAGTGGAGCGCGGCGGTGATTTCTACGAGGTGTTTAGTAATTCATTGGAGCGATGATTCCGGATAACCGTTGCTGGCTGAATGTGCTGCGCCTCGGTCTGCTGCTGAGCGGCATCGGCTCTCTGGTGGCGGTGTTGGCAGGCGCACCCCTGCTGGCGGGGTGGCGGGTACGGCGATCGTGACAGCGCTTCTCGACAGAGCGATTGGGTTCGGCTTGTTTGGCGGCAATGGAACCGGATTCGCCCTATCGCCCGCCGCTGACGGTGGAGGAGGTGCGGCCGGAGCCCCCGGCGCCCAGGCGGGTGCGATGGCTGGGAATTTCCCATCTGGTGATGGCTGCAGCGCTCTTGGGCGTTTCCGTGCCTCTTTTGGTTTCTCTCTCGGGTGAATCGGAGCCCGACCCGGAGAAGAACCTGAACCGGGTGCATTTTATCCTCGGCGAGGGCGTCGCGATTTTTGTGATGGTCCTGCTCTTGATCGTTTCCGGCTGTTATCTGGTGGCGAATCGAAAGCGGGGGATCAAGTGGAGCAATCCTCTGGGGTTTTTCGGGGTTATGCCCTCCGTCTGCTTCTCGGCCTTCAACGGCTTTTGGTTCCTCCATGGAAAAATGGGGCCGCTGCCAGTGATCGGTCCATTCATTCCGCTGATCTATGCTGTCGTCGCGGCCAGCGTGCTGGGGAGTCCACGGGTCAGGGACTGGGTCTCGCCGCCCCGCGCGACTGACCCCGGTCTCGGCAAAAGGCCATGGGTCAAATGGGTGAAGGACTGAGGAAACCGGCTTTGATCAGGGCCAGGCCTTCTGCCGTTCCTTCCAGTATCCCGGCTTGCGGCTCTGGTGCATGACGGCGAGTACCTGGATTTCGTCGTCCCGGATGCGGAAGACCAGGGCGTAGCGGAATTTCCCGAGTTTCACTTTGCGGAACTCACCGTCGAAACAGCGGCAAAGGAGGGGTTCGGATCTGGCCCATTTCAATGCTCCCTCAAGGCGGCATGGAACAGATGGGCCTGACGTGGATCGTCCGCTTCAATGGAGTCGCCCGCAGCGAGGCCTTCGAGAGCAGCCTCGGGATGGATGCGAAAAGGAATCATGCGAACCTTTCGCGGAGCCGCGCAAGAAACTCCTCCCCATCGATCAGCTCCACCCGGCCTTCGTCGATGTCGCGGGCGCGGCTGTGGATTTCTTCCTTCCACTCGGCGCTCACGTTCGGGTCTTCGCTGGAGCCAATCAGGTCGAGGAACTCGTGATGTTCCTCCTCACTGAGTTCGGCGTATTGCTCGGCCAGGCGGCGGACTTTCTCGGAGAGAGCCATGGGGAAATTCATACGGCATGGGGACGGAATTCGCGAGGGATTTCCAGGGTGAGGGGTCTCAAATGAGGCCTGGGGCGGCGGAAAGTGGCGGCCGGGCAGGCCGGTCATTTTTCCCCGCCGGGAACGGGATCCCCCCGTGACAATCTCTACTCGCACTTGTAAATTCGCTGCGGGACGATCCTCCGAATCGAAGATGACGTTGATGCAAGGTTATGAAATTGAGCTCTTTACTGAGCAATTGGAAATTTCTCCTTGATCGTCCGCTTTTAATCCCTACCTATCACTCCACATTCGCCGATGCACCTTTCCAAGAAAGCCGAGTACGCTCTGCGCGCCATGATTCACCTGGGGATCGCCACCGAGATGGGTGTGCCGACCGTGTCCGGGGTGGATCTGGCCGAGGCGAACCGTCTTCCGCTGAAATTCATCGAACGGATCCTGCAGGA
>JAQGPE010000119.1 GCA_028293225.1 Akkermansiaceae bacterium
ACATCATGGGTAGGCACCGTCGGGAAATGGTTCATCGCTCCTGACCCGGAGTTTCAGAATTTTTACAAGAGCATCGAAGAACGGAACCCCGGGGCGCTAACGCCTGACTTCGCCTCACTGATGAAAGGGAAAGTAACGAGCGTGGCGACGCTGACGCCGAAGCAAAAGTCGATGACGATGCTCGCCGATCTGCACCCTGTTTCCGGCACGGCGACCCACGTTATCGCCGGCTCGCGCGACTTTTTTGTCAGTCCGGAAAGCTCCGAAATCCCCTATGCCGAGTCGTCGCTGACCGTTCCTGGCGGACACGGCTCGTTCAAGAGCCCGCAAGCGGTGGCGGAGATCCTGCGGATTCTGCGACTGCCGCCCGTTGCAGAGAGCCGCAGGGAATGAAGAGCTGATGAAAAGCGCGGGAGCCGGTCTGTAAGCGTGGCGCGGAGCGCCATCGGATTTCTCTTGCCGCGTCTGGTCTTCAGATCGCTTTCCGTAATGCGGATTTGGTGGCGGGCGGGAGAGTTGAACTGAAGTCGATAGCCAGGGTGAGGTCGCCTTGCGCCATACCGGAGGCCAGATTTTTCATGAGTTCCGGATTGCCGCCGTTGTTGGCGATGTATTTCAGCGCAACTTCAGGGTCCCTGCGGGCGGCGATCTCGATGGCTTTCCCCTCTATTTCGGACTGCCAGGAACTGGCGGGTAAGTTATGGATCCACTCAAGAGCGGCAGAGGGGTTGGCCTCAGACTGAAGCTGGACGTATTTTTCGTAGGTGTCCTTCGTGATGGCAGTGAGCGGGATTCTGGAAAGGGCATCCTCGGCTGCAGACGGGCTCAATTTTATGAGCTTATCGAAGGTGTCGTCCCGTCCCAGAGCGAATGAGAGATTCTCAGGCGGGATCTCGCTGATGAGTTTGTTGAGATCTGCTGTATTGACGACGCCGTCTTTCCCCTTGAGGACGGTATCCATTATGCCCTTGTAGGTGAAAAAGGCAAAGGCGGAGGGGATACTTCCGGTTATAACGGGATTTTCCTTCATCAGCGCCAAGGCGGCCAGCGGACCGCTGGTGGAGAGCCCGGGGATTTCCGCCAGCTCCAAGGTTGCCGGGACCTTCAGCCTCACTGCGAACACGCTGCCCGGCATCAGCTATCAGCTCCAGCGCTCCCCCGACCTGAAGACCTGGACCAATTCGGGAACCGCGAAGGCGGCGATCGACTGGAATACGGCCTTTTCGGCGACGACGTCGCTGACCAAGGAATATTTCCGGGTGCAGGCGCAGCCGTGAAAGAAAGCGTCGAAGGAAACCCGGATCGGTCCAGTGGGTCGCGATGCCGGTGAATCCAAAGACATCCCGCAGGGCTGCCCCGAAACAGACTTCATCCGCGATGTCGGTGCGAGTGAGCGTGCCATCAATGTCGAACATCACGAGTTTCATGGGCAGGAGCCGTTTCAGACCAAGGAAGCGCCATTCGGGTCAGACGGCCTGATTGATGACGGCCTCGATGCGGTAGCCGTCGGGGTCGATGACGAAGGCGGCGTAGTAGTGATCATCGTATTCCGGGCACAGCTCCGACCCGCCATTGTCCTGACCACCGTGCTGGAGAGCGGCGGCGAAGAACAGGTCGGCGGCCTCACGCGAGGGGGCGGCAAAGGCGACGTGAAAGCCCTCGCCGGGGACGGTCTGGGCGCCCGGACGGAGCTTGATGGCGAACTTGTCCCCTCCCCCGGGATGCCCGTAGCCGACCGCCACCGAGTCGTCCCAGACGCGGATGTAGCCGAGCGGAGCAAGCGCGGCATCGTAGAAGGCGGAGGAGCGGGCCAGGTCGGCAACGGCGAAGGACAGGTGGTGGAGCATGGACAAAAGATGCGGAGACCGGCGGTGGGAGTCCAGCGGCTGTTGCCGGCCCTTTCGCGCTGCTGGCTCGAAAGCCTCTTTGACACCGATTTCCAACTCACTCATTTTCGGGATTGTCTCCGTTTGTCTTCCCGATGTGAAGGCAGGGAGCCCTTTACCGCAGACCGCTCGCTCGCCCTATCATGAACTACGAGATTGAATTGACCCACTTCGACGCGATTTATACGGCGGTGGTGCGGAGTTGTGTGGAGCGAGAAGAACTCTCCAGGTTCGTGCCCGCCGCTTGCGGGGAAGTCTGGTCATTCGTCCGCGCTGCCGGGCTCCCACATCCGGGCCGCCACATGGCCTTGTATTTGGATACCGCAGGGTCGGTTGAGGTGGGAGCGGAGGTGTTCGAACCGTTTGCCGGCAACGGCAGAGTTCATTGCTCGCAGCTCCCTGCCGGCAGGGTCGCGACCGCTGCGCATTTCGGCCCCTATGCGGGCCTTTCCGAAGCGCATGCCGCAATTCGCCGATGGTGCGCCGGGCATGGGCAGCGGCTGACGGGTGTTTGCTGGGAGATCTACGGGCACTGGGACGAGAGTTGGAATGCGGATCCGTCGAAGATCCGCACCGATGTCTTCTACCTGCTCCAGGAACCGGCGCTCTGACGGAGCGCCGGGGTTCCGGGGGAGCGGCAGGGTAAGGTTTTGGGGGGTATTTCGCGGGATTTCCGGGAAGTGGGTGAGGTTTGACAAGGTTTTCGCAAGTGCCGCGATTGGGTGAGGTTGGCCATGCTCCCTGCGGAATTTTTGCCGGGCA
>JAQGPE010000141.1 GCA_028293225.1 Akkermansiaceae bacterium
AGCCCGCCCATCCCCGAGCCCGCCGCCGCGGCAGCCAGCGCCTATTTGGGCGTAGGTGGAGCCGAGGTTCCGGATATTCTCGCGGAACATCTCAAGCTGGCCGATGGCCAGGGCATCGTCATCCGGACCCTCGATCCCGAAAGCCCCGCGGCGAAGGCCGGTCTGGCCGCCAACGACGTGATCACCCGCATCGACGGCAAGAGCGTGGGTTCCCACGATGAGTTGCGCCAGATCATGAGCGGTCACAAACCCGGCGACGACGTCACCATCGATTTCATCGACAAGGGCGACGCCCGGACCGTGCATGCCACTCTTGGCACCGGCCGCTCGGCCCGCTCGATCGCCGACAGCGGCGGCGCACTGGATCAGCTGATGCTGCAGGGCGTTCCTCCCGAGCAGGCACAGCGCATCCGCGACGCCGTGGAGCGGAATCTCCGCGCCTTCGAGCATGCCGATCGCGACATCGCCCGTCAGGGGGACGTTGCCGAACAACTTCATCGCAACCTGCAGGACCGCATCCAGAAGATGATGGGCGCGCGTCGCGGCATCGAGTTCAAAGGCAACTTCGGCGGCGGTTCACCCAACGGAATGAGCTTTAAAAGCTCAAGCTCGGTCAAGCTGCTGGATGACAAGGGCAGCATCGAGCTCCGCTCCGAGGACGATTCCAAGACGGTGAGGGCTCTCGACAAGGACGGCAAGGTCCAGTGGGAAGGCCCCTGCAACACGGATGAGGACAAGAAGGCGATGCCGGAAGATGTCCGCGACCGGGTCGAAAAGCTCAGTCCCGACCTCGACTTCAAAGGCAACGGCTTCCGCCTGAACCTCGGACCACGCCGCTAAGAGGGAACCAATATTTTCAGGGAGGCAAGAACACCCGCCATGGCTTCACCGCCGGGCGGGTGTTCAAGTTTCCACCCAGAGGCTTTTCAGATAGGGCTCGGCGGTGAAATCCGCCGGCATGGGGGCGTGGCGGATTTTCAGGGCCTTGGTCGAGACCGCCCGGATCTGCTTTTCGAAGGCGGCAGGGGGCAATTGGCGGCAATTGGTGCAGGCCAGCAACCAGCCGCCCGGCGCCAGGCAGGAGAAAGCGAGCGCCGCCAGGCGGCCGTAGTCCTTTTCGACCCGGAAGACCGTTCCGTCCTGGTCGCGCGAGAAGGTGGGGGGATCGAGCACGATGGCGTCGAATTTCCGGCCCTGTTTGGCGAAGCGCTGCAGCCAGTGAAAGGTGTCGCCCTTGCAAAAATAATGCCGGGCGGGGTCCAGGTCGTTCAGGACGAAGTTCCGCTTCGCCCAGTCGAGATACGGCTGAGCCAGGTCCAGCGTGGTCGTGGTCGCTCCGCCCGCCGCCGCGAAAACCGAGAACGCGCCGGTATAGGAGAAGGTGTTCAGCAGAGTCATCCCCGGCCTCATTCTCTCCCTCACCCCGGCCCGGTTGTCGTGCTGATCCAGGAAGATCCCCTGCGAATAGCCGGACTGGAACGAGATTTCGAAAGCCAGTCCGCTTTCCCTGACAGGGAAGGGGGCTTCCTGTTCGGGTCCGGCGACCCAGCGCGGCGACTCCTTCTGGTGCTGGTCGAGCTGCTTCCAGTAGACGGTGCGTTGCTGGTCGCGCAGCCACTCCAGCACCGCCGGGCCGGGGGTGCGGTCGCGGGTGGAAAGCAGCCATTTCCCGGCAAAGGTCTCCAGCTCCAGACCGGGCAGGCCATCGCCCTCGCCGTCAATCAGCCGCAGGGCGTCCGTGCCGGGAAAGGACAGGGCATTGCGCTTGGAAACGGCGGCGTCGAGGAGATGGCGCATGGACAGGCATTGCCATGGGGGACGGAGGCGCTAGCATCCAGCCCGAAATGAGCGACCTCGCCTCCCTACTCGACCAAGCCCTGGCCGACGGCCATCTCCTTCAGAGTTCCCGCACGAACATTGACCTGCTGCTGGGCGGCTCGGTCGGCCCGGTTGCGGCTGGCGCCGTGGCTGAACTGGCTGCCGCCGAAGAGTGGGAGGAACTGAACGACCGCTTTTTCAAAACCCTGGCCTTCGGCACCGGCGGTTTGCGCGGCCGCACCATCGGCCGCATCGTCACCCGCGTGGAGCAGGGCAATGGCGGCCCGAACGGCCGTCCGGAGTTCCCGTGCGCCGGTACCGCGACGATGAACTTCTTCAACGTCTCCCGCGCGGTCCGCGGCCTGATCGCCTACACGCGGAAATACGTCGGCGCGGAGCGGAAGGCCAAGCTGGTCTTCGCCCACGACACCCGCCACTTCTCCCGCGATTTCGCCGAGTTCTGCGCCAAGGTGACCACCGAACTGGGGGCCGATGCCTTCCTGGTCGAGGACGCCCGCTCGACCCCGCAGCTATCCTTCGCGATCCGCGAACTCCGCGCCGACGCCGGCGTGGTGCTGACCGCCAGCCACAACCCGGCCCACGACAACGGCTTCAAGGCCTACTTCAATGACGGCGCCCAGATCGTCGAGCCGCACGCCAGCGGTATCATCGCCGAAGTCAACGCCCTCGAAAGCGAGGTCTACGCAGCCCTGCCCGCCGACCAGCAGGGCTCGGTGACCATCCTTGGCGCCGATCTCGACCGCCTCTACATGGACCGCCTGAAGTCCCTGCTCATGCAGCCTGCGCTGCTGCAGGGCGCGGCCACCAAGGTGGTCTTCACCAACCTCCACGGCACAGGCGGCCACATTATCGTGCCGATGCTTCGCGAACTCGGCTTCGAAGTCCTGACCGTGCCGGAGCAGGACGTCCGCGATGGTCGCTTCCCGACCGTGGCCTCGCCGAATCCGGAAAACGGCCCGGCCTTGAAAATGGCGATCGACCTCGCCGAGAAGGAAGGCGCCTCGATCGTGATCGGCACCGACCCGGACAACGACCGCATGGGCGTGGCGGTGCGGGATGCCTCCGGCACCATGCGCCTGCTGACCGGCAACCAGATCGGCTCGCTGATGGCCTGGTACCGCGCGAAGACGGCTTTCGAAATCGGCTGGCTGAACGACACCACCCGCGCCCGCGCGCTGTTCGTGAAGACCTATGTCACCACCGAACTCCAGAGCGCCATCGCCAATCACTTCGGCATCGGCGTGGTCGATACCCTGACCGGTTTCAAGTACATCGCCGGCAAGCTCGGCAAGTACGAGGATGCCATCCCCGCCGACAAGAAGGGCGACTATCGCTCGCTCGACGAGGACACCACCCGCAAGCTGCGCCTGGAGTATTCGCGTTTCTTCCTTTTCGGCGGCGAGGAAAGCTACGGCTACCTCGGCTGCGACTTCGTCCGCGACAAGGACGGCAACGGCGCCGCGGTGATGTTCGCCGAGGTCGCCGCCTACGCCCTGTCGGTGGGCAAGACCCTGGTCGACCTGCTCGATGACATTTACGTCGAGTTCGGCTACCACGAGGAGCGCGGCAAATCGATGGTGATGGAAGGGGCGGACGGCGCGGGCAAGATCCAGGCCCTGGCCACCTCCTACTCCACCCAGCCACCGGTGGAGGTCGATGGTTCGGCCGTGTCCCGCATCCGCGATTTCGCCACTCAGGATCTCTTCGACGCCGAGGGCGACGCCCTGCCGAAGGAAAAGATGCTCTTCGTCGATCTCGCCGACGGCCGCTCCTTTGCCGTCCGCCCGTCCGGCACCGAGCCGAAGATCAAGTTCTACCTCTTCGGCAAGGCCGCGCCAACCGCTGACCTCCCGGCTTCCAAAGCGAAGGTCGCCGGAGCGCTCGACACGCTCTGGAGCGCGATCGAAGCGGACGCCGCCGCCCGCCTGGCCTAATCATCAATCCCTGCCGTGGCGGCGGTCCCCGGGACCGGCGCCACTTTCCTTTTTCTGGTGAACGCTTCCGCCAAGTTCTTCGTCGGCCTGCTCGCGGCCGCCGCCACCGGCGCCGGCATGGTGCTGCTGCTTCCGCCCTTCCACTTCGGCTCGCTGGTGTGGGTGGTCTTTGTGCCGGTCCTGCTCTTCCTCTGGTCGCTGGGGGAGAAGAAACGCTTCCGCAAAGCCTTTGTGGTCGGGCTGTGCGCGGGCTCGGTCGGTTTCCTCGGCCTGTTTTCGTGGCTCCAGACGGTGACGGTTCTTGGCTGGGCGGTGGTGTCCGTTTACCTGGCCTTGTTCCCGGCTTTCTGGGCGGGGATGGTGGCGACCTTGGCTGACCCAAGACGGGAGCCGCAGGGCAATACCTGGAGCGGTTCGGTGCGGCGCGCCTTCTGGGTGGCGGCCCTGTGGTGCGGTTTCGAGTGGTTGCGCGGCTGGCTGTTCACGGGCTTCGGCTGGAACGGGATCGGCGTGGCCTTTCACCAGACGCCGATTTTCGCCCAGAGCGCGGATCTTTTCGGGATCGTCGGGCTGTCGTTCCTGCCGGTGTTTGTGCAGGCCATCGGTGTGCAGGCGCTTTTGCGTCTGTTTTCGAAGGAGCCGGCGGCGGCAAAACGTCAGCCGCACTATGACCTCGCGGTCGCCATCTGTCTGGTGGCGGCAGCCTTCGGCTACGGCCGCTGGCGGATTTTCTCTTACGGCAAGGCGGAATCGATCCGCCTGAAGACCCTGCTGGTTCAGTTGGACATCAAGCAGGAGCAGACCCGCCGTCTGGCCGACCCGCTGCAGATCCCGATCGACTATGAAGACGAAACGATCGGGGCGCTGCAGAGCGTGCCGGCGGAGCGCAAGCCGGACTGGGTGATCTTGCCGGAGTCGGCGCTGGATGGCCGGATTCTGCGGATGCCGGATGAAAGCTGGGGCATGGCGAACGAGAACTTCGAGACCCTGCGCCACTTCGGTGAAGAGGGCTCATTCACGACCATCATGGGTTTGGTGGAAGTCGAGGGCGAGAAGCTCAACGACCAGATCGCGATCAAAAAGGACAGCCGCTACTGGAACTCGATGGCGGTCTTTGCCCGCGACGGCAGCCTGCAGACCTTCAAGAAGCACCACCTGGTCATCTTCGGGGAATGGATTCCCTTTGTGGAGGAGATCCCGCTGTTGAAAAAGATCTTGG
>JAQGPE010000151.1 GCA_028293225.1 Akkermansiaceae bacterium
GGTGAAGAAGGCGCCCGCAAGGGTCCGTCGATCATGCCCGGCGGCCCTGCCTCCACCTGGGATGTGATGAAGCCGATCTTCGAAAGCATCGCCGCCAAGGTCGACGGCGAGCCCTGCGTCATCCACATCGGTCCCGGCGGCGCCGGTCACTATGTGAAGATGATCCACAACGGCATCGAGTACGGCGACATGCAGCTCATCTGCGAAGCCTACAACATCTTCAAGGCCGCGGGCTTCACCCCGGCCGAGCTCGCCACCGTCTTCACCGACTGGAACGAAGGCGACCTGGAAAGCTACCTCATCCAGATCACTTCGAAGATCTTCGAACAGGTCGATCCGGAAACCGGCAAGCCGCTCGTCGATCTGATCCTCGACACCGCCGGCCAGAAGGGCACCGGCAAGTGGACCATCATGAACGCCGTCGAAAACGCCGTCGTGATCTCCACCATCAACGCCGCCGTCGAAGCCCGCATCCTCTCCTCCATGAAGGAAAAGCGTGTCGCCGCCAGCACCGAACTCCAGGGTCCGAAGGCCGAGATCACCGGCGACAAGGCCGAGCTGGTCAAGAAGGTGCATGACGCCCTCTTCGCCTCCAAGATCATCTCCTACGCCCAGGGCCTCGACCTGATCGCCACCATGGGCAAGGAAAAGAACTGGGGTCTCGACATCGGCAAGATCGCCGCCATCTGGCGTGGCGGTTGCATCATCCGTGCCCGCTTCCTGAACTTCATCACCGACAGCTACCGCAGCAATCCGGAGCTCAGCAACCTGATGCTCGCGCCTTACTTCAAGGACCTGCTCAACGAGTTCCAGCAGAACTGGCGCGAGGTCATCTCCCTCGCCACCCTCGCCGGCATCCCGGTGCCAGCGTTCTCGGCCTCCCTCGGTTACTACGACAGCTATCGTAGCGCCGTGCTGCCAGCCAACCTGCTGCAAGCCCAGCGCGACTTCTTCGGCGCCCACACCTACGAGCGCACGGACAAGCCACGCGGCGAGTTCTTCCACACGGAATGGCCGGAAGTCATCGGCTGAGCAAGCCGCTGATCGAAGCTGACTTTTCCAAAACGGCCGGGAGCGATCCTGGCCGTTTTTGTGTTCCGGTCCGGCATCGAGCGCGTCCTTGATCTCCTTTGTGCTTCCGGGTTAGGTGCCTGTATGTCCTCTCGCGAACTCTCTCCCCAATTCATGGAGTGGCTCGAGGCGGTGCGGCACTTTGCCCGGTCGAGATTCGACGATTTGGAGCAGAGGCGACGCGCCATTCTGGAACTGCCTCCCGCTCCGGAACCGGTCAACGGCCGCAACCGGAAAAAGCAGACCCATCCGGCATTCCGTGCCGCCGCGGATGAAGGAACCAGTCTGATGAACTTCATCGCCTTGTGCGGCCCGCGTCCGGCACAGCTCGGGTCGCAGGAAGGAAAGAACCTCGCCTTCCCGGCGGCACGCGCGGGCAATCTCGAAAAACTGGAATGGCTGGTGAGGCAGGGCGTTGATCCAGATGCGCGGGACTCGAATGGCTACACGCCCCTGATCTATGCGACCACCTGGAGCAGGGACAAGCATGTGGCGGTCGTCGATTTCCTCATCGCCCTGGGAGCTGACGTGAAAGCGAGAACTTCCTACGGCGAGTCCCCGCTCGCGAATTCCCTGAGTACCGGCAGATACGACATCGCCCAACGACTGATCGACGCAGGCGCCGATCCCGGCTCCTTTTCGTTCTCCATGCTGCATCAGGCAGCGGCATGGGGCAGCGGTGGTGAGCGGGCCAGCCGCATCGAGACTGCGAGAAGCCTCGAAATCACCGATTCGTTTGGGCTGACTCCCTGGCTGGTCGCCGTGCACGCCGGCAATCTCGAGGCAGCCCATCACTTCAAAGCGGCTGGAGCTTCCACGCGTGCCATCACCCGACAGGGGGAAACGCCGCTGCACCTGGCAGCAGCGGCCAACCGGATTGGAATGCTCAAGGAACTGCTTGCGAAGGAGGTTGATCTGGAGGTGGTGGACCAGGGAATGGGATGGACGCCACTTCACGCCGCGGTGGTTCACGACTCACCGGAAGCAGTGGCGTTGCTGCTAGAGGCCGGGGCGAAAGCCGTGCTGGGACCGCTCGCAGATCAACCGATCAACTCCGCGCGGAGTATCCGGGTGCTTGAACTGCTGGCCAGCCACGGCGCGGACCTGAATCAACAGGACGGCAGCGGTTTCTGGCCATTGAGGGATTTCGCCGACGACTGGAATCTTGAAGCCGTTCATTGGCTCCTGAGCCAAGGTGCGCGGGTCGATGAGCATGCGGGTGATGGCACGGTGCTGCACCGGGTCATTTACCAGGGCAAGCTGACGATCGCGGCCGTGCTGCTTGAATTCGGCGCCGATGTGAACGCCACGGATTTCGATGGGGGAACCGTGTTTTCTTACAGCAGGACTCCCGAGAGCAATGCGCTGCTAAATTTCTACCGGGAGGCTGGAGCCGGCGGCGGGGAAAGAGCTTGAGCCGTGGGGCTTTCACCTGACTTGCATCAGCGTATGCCATTCAGGAGGGTCCAGCTTCCTGTTGATCTGCCGGGGTCGCGAGGGCTCGATAGAAGGGCCATCCTTCCGATGTGGGAACCCCGAGGGATTCCTGTTCGTAATCGCCTTTGTCGACGGAACCGGCAATGGCCTGGAGGTCTGTGCGAATATCGGCGAGCAAGGGATCGCTCAGGAGGCCGGGCAGAATTCGCGTGTCGTATTCGCTGAGAGAGACTGGATGGTTCGCAGGCCGGTGCGCCATGAGAAACGGCGCCACCTTCCGTCCGGTCGCCTGTCGCAGTTTGGACAGGATCAGGTAGCCTGCGGGATCGGTGTCGCCGAAGTGGAAAACTGGCAATTCCCGCGGGAGAAGTTCGAGCAGCCGGATCAGACCGGGCCCTGGAAAAGCGCAAGCTGCGAGCAGGGTGGAGCGGTCGCCATTCAGTGCAGAGAGGCGGCGCAGGGTGGTCTTGCGGTTTTCTACGGTCAGGACTCTGCGCGCGGTGGTGGTGGCGCTGACCGCACGCTCCAAATCGGCGGAGAGATGATAGATGCCGCCGAGCTGATCGAAATGCTGCGTGCTTCCATCACGAAAATGCAGGCAGAGATCGCCCGCGATTTCCACCTGCAGGTCCGTGGTGACAATGCCAAGCATGTTATACGACACCGGCTGGCCGAAGAGCGAGGCGAGGCAGCCCTCCACCTGAAGACGTGAGCGCTCCAGTTCCTTTGAGGAAAGACCGATGGAAACACTCGCCTCCCGGATCAGCCTACCTGAAGGCCACACGGTCGCGGTCAGCCGAAAGGTCACCTCCAACAGATGGCGGAGCAGCGTCGGTTTTCGCCAGGAAAACGGTCGCACGTTCCGGCCTTCTTCAAAGGCGGTCCGGAGCCGCTGCAGCCAGTCCACCCATACCGCCGGATGCAGCGGGTGATCTGTGGCTATCATCGCGTCAAGATGCTGAAGACTCGTCTGAAGCAGATCCGCCGGAGCATCGGACTGGAAGAGGCCGCGAAGCCAAGTTTCCGAAGCCAGTGGCAGTTCGATTCGCTCGATGATGTAGCGCCGAGAGCGATGTCGTTTCAACACCAGCAGCCCCTCCTTCTCCAGCCGCTCCCCTTCCCGTCCCGCCGTCGCGATATCCTCGGCGGTCCGCACCCCGGCCTCCTCCAGGAGCTTCGGCCATTCCCGCGTGTAAGGCCTCGATCTGGCACCGAGGACCTTCCCGCGAGCGGCGAACCACTGGCGGTGAAGCTCCTCCAGCCAAACCGGGGATTTCATCCCAGCGCCTCCACCAGGCGTTCACGATCCACCTTCACGCACCAGTTTTCGATCCCGGTGACGGTGCCACTACGGTCGTCGTAGTTTCGCTCCACGCGGGCCTGCACCACCGTCTCGGCGTGCTGGATCATCGTCGGCAGGCGGTCTTCCGGGAACGCCATGATCAGCTGCAACCCGAAGTTCTGCGCCAGCGCGAGACAGGAGTCGATGCGGTCGCCGGACAGCTTGGAAAAGGCCTCGTCCATGATCACCACGCCGAGATTGCGGCGCTGCTCTTTGCGGCCCATGTCGTAGACCCGTTGGAAGGCGGCCAGCATCGCGACGAAGAACGGCGCCTGGTTTTCACCACCGCTCTGCTTCTTCGCACTCTTGTTCAGGGAAATCGCCGAGCCCTCGCCCTTGCCGGTCGGAGTCGCCTGGATGTCCCAGTGGTGATAGTAGCGGTAGTCGAGCGCCTTCTGATGCCGGGCATCCTCGGGATTCTCGATCGCCGCCATCAGCGCTGCCTTCGCGGCTTCGATCTCCTCCTTCATCCCGGCGGCGAAAAGCTCGAAGGCCGGATTCAGGCCCTTCTCGACCAGGGCCCAGATGGCGCTGTGCGATTTGTCCGCGCGCATC
>JAQGPE010000158.1 GCA_028293225.1 Akkermansiaceae bacterium
CCTAACTGCCCACCTTTTTTTCTCTGACATGACCTGGATCTACTGGCTCGGCTGGACCCTGTTTCGCAGTCTCTACCGCGGAATTTTCAAACTGAAGGTGACTGGCTGGGAGCATCTCGTCCGCGAAGGACCGGTGCTGGTAGTCTCGAATCACGAAAGCTTCATCGACCCGCCGCTGATCGGCACGCTCTACCAGGACGACATGTACTACCTCGCCCGTAAGTCGCTGATGACGACCCCGGCGCTGAAGTGGATCTACAAGGCCTGGAACTCGATTCCCGTCGACCAGGACCGCCCGGACATGACCGGTGTGAAGGCCATCGTGAAGCTGCTGCGCTCTGGCAACCGCGTGCTGATCTTCCCGGAAGGGGAGCGCACTCTGGATGGCAACTTCGGAGTCGCGCAGCCTGGCACCGGCCTGATCGTCGCCAAATCAAATGCGGTCATTCAGCCGATCCGCATCCGTGGCGCCCGCGAGGCCCTGCCGCGCGGCTCCGGTCGCATCCGCTTCGCCCGCGTATCCCTGAACATCGGCCCGCCGATTCGCTTCACCGAGGAAGAACTGGCCGCCGCGAAGGGCAAGGAGGGCTATCAGAAGATCGCCGACCGCCTGATGGAGGCCGTGGCCGCTCTCTGAGCCACCGGGAAGTTGACGGACCCTTTCCTCCGCGAAAAGGGCCCCTCAGGGGAAAGGCGGGAGTCTCAATCCTTCCGCGTCAGTTCGACAAAAACGTCCTCGAGTGTCGCATCCTTGCGATACAGCGAGCGTAGCGGCCAGCCATACTGGGAGATCAGTTCGTGGATCCGCTCGCGCGTATCCGTGCCGGATTCCACCAGGATTTCGTAGCGGGTCCAGCCGTCGCCGAGTTCTTCGTGAGTCACGCGTTTGACGTGCTCCAACCGCTGGATGGCTGGCCCGATCACGGCCGGATCGCCGGTGATTTCCGCCTGGATCTTGCCTGCCGCCCGCATGCCGGCGACCAGGTTCTTCGGCGTGTCCTGGGCCTTCACCTTGCCCTGGTCGATGATGATGACCCGGCCGCAGGTGATCTCAACCTCGTGCAGGATGTGGGTCGAAAGCAGGATGGTGTGATTCTCGGCCAGCCGTTTGATCAGGTCGCGGATCTGACGGATCTGATTGGGATCCAGGCCGTTGGTGGGCTCGTCCAGGATCAGTAGGTCGGGTTGGTGGACCAGAGCGTCGGCCAGGCCGACCCGTTGACGGTAGCCCTTCGAAAGCACCTTGATCATTTTGCGGTGCACGCCGTCCAGTCCGCAGGTGTCGATCACCTCATTGACCCGGCGGCGGCTGTCGCGGGACCCGAGCCCTTTCAGGGCGGCTCGGAACTTCAGGAACTCCCGAACCCGCATGTCGTCGTAAAGCGGCACGTTTTCCGGCATGTAGCCGATTTTTTTCCGGGCATCCAGCGACTGGCGGAAAATGTCGAAGCCGGCCACCCGGGCGCTGCCTGAAGTCGGCGGCATGTAGCCGGTCAGCATCCGCAGGGTGGTGGTTTTCCCCGCGCCGTTCGGCCCGAGGAAGCCGACGATTTCGCCTTTGGCGACATTGAAATCAATGCCGTTCACGGCGGCGTGACGGGCGAATCGCTTGGTGAGGTCGCGGACTTCGATCATTTGGCAGGTGAAGCTGGGATTTCCTGAAAAAACGGCCCTGCGCGGTTGACGCTGCCGGGGCTGCCACCTACCTAAGCGCTGCACGCGAAGGGCCAAGCGGTAAATTCCGTAATCTCCTTTTCGGCATCCGAACCCACCGCTCATGAAATCTTCGGTTTCCGCCCGCCTCAACGCGGATATTTTGGAGCAGCAATACGCGCTCTGGTGTGAAGACCCACGCTCCGTAGAGCCCACTTGGGCCGCCTTCTTCGAAGGATTCGAGCTGGGAGTTGCCCAAACCAAACCGGCCGGCGCCACGGGCGCTGCTGCTGGCGGAGCCGCCCCCAACGAGCACCAACTCTCGTTCTACGGCAAGGTGGTCAGCCTGGTCTACAACTACCGGACGCTCGGACACAGCCAGGCCGCGATCAACCCGCTCAGCGACAAGCAGGAGCGCAATCCGCGTCTGAAGCTCGACCAGTTCGGCTTCAACGAGACGGATCTCGAAACCGAGGCCGCCAATCCATTTTTCCGCAACGGAGCCAAGATGAAGCTCCGTGACATGGTCGCCGCTCTGGAAGCCACCTACTCGGGCTTCATCGGCTTCGAGTTCATGCACATCCACAACACGACGGTCCGTCACTGGGTGCGCGAGCATATCGAACGCCACGCCCTGCGTGAAGCCGATCCGCCGGAGCGCAAGGTCGCCGCCCTGAACTGGCTGTTCGAGTCCGAAAGCTTCGAAAACTTCATCGGCAAGAAATTCCTCGGTGAGAAGCGTTTCTCGCTGGAAGGCGGCGAGGGCTCGATGGTCGTTCTTAACGCCATCCTTGAGCTTTGTCCCGGCGCCGGGGTGCTGGAAATCGAGATGGGCATGGCCCACCGCGGCCGCCTCAATGTGCTGGCGAACTTCGTCCGCAAATCCCTCACCACGATCCTTTACGAATTCACGCCGAACTACGTTCCCGACCTGGTCGCGGGCGACGGCGACGTGAAATACCACCTCGGCTACGAAAGTGTCCGCGATCTGCCCAACGGCCAGGTCCGCGTGAGCCTCGCCGCCAACCCGAGCCACCTCGAGGCCGTCAATCCGGTCGTCGAGGGCAAGGCCCGCGCCCGCCAGCGCCTGATCGGTGATGATGGCGTGACCACCGACCGCAAGCGCGTCCTTCCGATCCTGCTGCACGGCGACGCGGCCTTCGCCGGCCAGGGCTCGGTCGCCGAAGTGCTGAATCTTTCCCAGCTTCCCGGCTACCGCACGGGCGGCACGATTCACCTCATCGTCAACAACCAGATCGGCTTCACCACGATGCCGGCTGACGCCCGCTCCTCCGCCTACGCGACGGACGTGGCCAAGATGATCGAGGCCCCGATCCTCCACGTGAACGGCGAGGAGCCGATGGAGCTCTACTGGGCCGGCCAATTTGCGCTGGAGTTCCGCCAGAAGTTCGGCCGGGACATCATCATCGACATGTATTGCTACCGCCGGCAGGGCCACAACGAGACCGACCAGGCCGCGTTCACCCAGCCGCATATCTACCGCCAGATCCAGAACCGCCTGACGATCGGCCAGCTCTACAAGGGCCAGCTCGTGACCCAGGGCGTCCTGACCCAGGCTCAGGCCGACGGGGTGGAGCAGGCAATCTGGGACCGCCTCGAGGAAGGTCACGCCAAGATGGTGGAGATGGAAGCCAAGGGCGACCGCACCGTTTTCAGCGGCTCCACGGCGATCGAGCAGGAGATGTACAACCACGCGCCGGTGTCCACGGGCATTTCCAAGGAGATGCTCCAGCACGTCGGCAAAGTGCTGACCACGGTGCCTGAGGGTTTCAATCTGCACCCGACGCTGGCCAAGCGCTTCGTGCCGCGCCGGATCGAAGCGCTGCAAAACGCCGGTCCTTTCGACTGGGCCTTCGCCGAGTCGCTCGCGATGGGCTCGCTGGTCGCCCAGGGCAACCAGGTCCGGCTTTCTGGTCAGGACTGTCGCCGCGGCACCTTTTCGCAGCGCCACGCGGTCTTCTACGACTCCGAGACCCGCGACCGCTATATCCCTCTCCAGAATGTCAGCGCGGATCAGGCGAAGTTCTGCGTCTACAACTCGCTGCTCTCCGAGGTCGCCGTGCTCGGCTTCGACTACGGCTACTCGCTCGACTACCCGGAC